>CAZNSL010000134.1:0-9720 GCA_964574975.1 uncultured Alcaligenaceae bacterium
CCCCTCCGGGGTGCCCCCCCCTGGCCCCCCCCCACCGCCAACCCCCCCTCGCTGCCGTATCCCGGGGCCACCCCCAAATCTCGTCCCACCCTACAAATCTCGTCCCACCCCACGGATCGTTTGCCGCTACAATCACTTCCATGAAATCCATGCACAGCGGCGGCGGCTGGGCCGCCATCATGTACACGCTGCGCCAGGCCAACCGCGTCGGCTGGCTGCGCCTGTGGCGGGCCATGCGCGCCAAAAACGCTTGCAAGACCTGCGCCCTGGGCATGGGCGGCCAGAAAGGCGGCATGGTCAACGAGGCCGGCCACTTCCCGGAGGTCTGCAAGAAGTCGCTCCAGGCGATGGTCGCCGACATGCAGGCCGGCCTCAAGCCGGCGTTCTTCTCGACCTACTCCATCGCTCAGTTGCAGTCGCTCAGTCCGCGCGAGCTGGAGTGGTGCGGCCGACTGGTCGAACCCGTGTACGCCGGCCCCGGCGACACGCATTACCGGTCGGTGTCGTGGGACTTCGCCCTCGGCCGCATCGCCGAACAGCTCTCGCGCCACCAACCCGACGAAACCTTCTTCTACGCCAGCGGCCGCTCGTCGAACGAGGCTGGCTTTCTCCTGCAACTGTTCGCTCGCCTCTACGGCACGAACTACGTCAACAACTGTTCGTACTACTGCCACCAGGCCAGCGGCGTCGGCCTCGGACGCAGTCTGGGCACCGGCACCGCGACCGTCAGCCTCGACGACGTGGAGAAGGCCGACTGCTTCGTCCTGATCGGCGGCAACCCGGCGTCGAACCACCCGCGGCTCCTGCGGACGCTCATGCAAATTCGCCGCAACGGTGGCAGCGTCATCGTCGTCAACCCGATGAAGGAACTCGGCCTCGTCAACTTCCGCGTGCCGTCGGACGTGCGCAGCCTCTTGTTCGGCTCGAAGATCGCCAGCCTCTACGTCCAGCCGCACATCGGCGGCGACATTGCCTTACTCACCGGCGTCGCCAAGCTCCTGCTCGAACGCAGTCGGGTCGATGCCGCGTTCATCGACGCGGCCACCGAAGGCTTTGCCGAATTCCGCCAGCACGTCGAGGCGACCTCGTGGGATGCCATCGTCCGCGGCAGCGGCGTGGACCAGGCCACCATCGCCAAGTTCGCGGACGCCTATGCCGCGGCGAAGAGCGCCGTCTTCGGCTGGACGATGGGCATCACGCACCACGCCCACGGCGTCGCCAACGTGCGGGCCATCGTCAACCTCGCCCTGTTGCGTGGCATGGCCGGCCGGCCGGGCACCGGCTTGCTGCCGATCCGCGGCCACTCGAACGTGCAGGGCATGGGGTCCGTCGGCGTCGCGCCGCAGCTCAAGCAGCAGATCCTCGACCGGCTCGAAACGCTGCTCAACGTCAAGCTACCCGTCCAACCCGGTCTCGACACGATGGCGTGCATGCAGGCGGCCGAGCGCGGAGCAGTGAAAAGTGCGTTCTGCCTCGGCGGCAACCTGTACGGCTCCAACCCCGACGCCACGTATGCCGGCCGTGCGCTCGGCAAGCTGGACCTGGTGACGTACCTCAACACGACGCTCAACACCGGCCACGCCCACGGCCGGGGACGGGAGACGTTGATCCTGCCGGTTCGCGCCCGCGACGAGGACCCGCAACTGACGACGCAGGAGTCAATGTTCAACCTCGTCCGCGTCTCCGATGGCGGTAAGCCTCGGCACGATGGCCCCCGTGCCGAGGTCGCCATCGTGGCCGAGTTGGGCGAGCGCGTCCTGGGCCCGTCGTCGCCGGTGAACTGGCGCGACATGCACCAGTGCGCGTCGATCCGGCAAATCATGGCGAAGGCGATCCCCGGCTTCGAGGCACTAGCCACGGTCGATACCACGAAAGGCGAGTTCGAGATACCCGGCCGCGTCCGCCACACGCCGACCTTCGGTACGCCGAACGGCAAGGCGCAGTTCGCCGCACTGCCGTTGCCGGCCCTGGTTGGCGGCGACAACGAACTACGGCTGATGACGATCCGTTCGGAGGGCCAGTTCAACACGGTGGTGTACGAGGAGGAGGACATCTACCGCGGTCAGGACCGCCGCGATGTGATCCTGATGGCCCCCGCCGACATCGAGCGCCTCGGCCTGCGGGCCGATCAGCCGGTGACGGTGCGCAGCGCGGCCGGTGTGCTGCATGGCGTGCGCGTGCGGCCGTTCGACGTGACGCCGGGTAACGCGGCGATGTACTTCCCGGAGGCAAACGCCCTGGTACCGACGGCAGTGGACCCGGAGTCGAAGACACCGGCGTTCAAGGCGGTGCCGGTGACGGTCTCGCCGCAGGCCGTGGTCGGCGAGGCGGTGGCGGGCCGTCGTGGGCTGGCGGTCGTCGGGTAACGGTGACACGGCCCGCCCGGTGGTCATGAGGAGCGCGTATGCCGGTAAACGGTAGTCGTTCGTCGTCGAAGGTGTCGGACTGATCCGGTACGGCGTACAATTGCAGCATCGCCCGGAGAGGATGGCCGTGTCAATCCTGACGACCCCAAACCCCGGCTCGACACCTCCCCCGCCGACGGTATCCCCGTTACCTTCGCCCACGTACGGGTTAGTCGCGCCGACCCCGCGTTTGTTGACCGCTGCCGACCTCGAAGCGCTCCCCGACGAGCTGCCGTCCGGCCCCGTCCGCTACGAACTCGATGACGGGAGGCTCGTTGTCATGCCCGGACCCGGCTTCATTCATTTCCGCATTTCCGGCACGATGACAAACGAATTGAAGAATCAGGGCGCGCGAGCCGGTCACGGCATCGCCGGTGACGCTGTTGCAGTTATCTTGCGGCGCAATCCCGACCGTGTCGTCACGCCGGACGCCGCGTTTTTGGCCAACGCCTCGCTGCCCCCCAAGGTCTCCCCCGAGGGCTACCTCGAGTCCGTCCCGGACCTCGTCGTCGAAGTCCGCAGCAAGAACGACACCCGTGCCGAACTCGAGCGCAAGGCCGGCGAGTACCTTGCGGCCGGGGCCAAGCTCGTGTGGGTGATCGACTCGATCCAGTCGGAAGCCATCGTTTACGAGGCCGGCCACCCGCCGCGCACGCTTGGCCCTGGCGACGACCTTACCGCCGGCACGATCATCCCAGGCTTCCGCTTGGCCGTTGCCGATGCCTTGCGGGTGTGAGCCGCGCACGAGTTCAAAATGTCCTTCGACCGCGACTTGCCGCTACTCGCCGACGCCCTGCGCACGCTCGACGCCGGTTTTGTGAACCTGCCTCCCTTTGAGCCAGCCCTCGACACCACGAAAGTGCGCGATGCCCTGTGCGCCGCGGCCGAGCGGCTGCGCGATAACTACCCGTACCACCATCCGCTCTACGTCGGGCAGATGCTCAAGCCGCCGCACCCGGTCGCCCGACTGGCGTACGCTCTGGCCACGTACCTCAACCCCAACAACCACGCCCTCGACGGCGGCCGGGCCAGTTCCGCCATGGAGAAGGAGGCCGTCGCCGGCATCGCCGCTATGTTCGGTTGGGGCGACCACCTCGGACACCAGACCAGCGGCGGCACCGTGGCGAACTTCGAGGCGCTGTGGGTCGCCCGCGAACTCGCCCCGGGGCAAGCCGTCGCCGCGTCGTCGCTGGCCCACTACACGCACTCGCGGTTGTCGGCCGTGCTCGGCGTGCCGTTCCGCTCCGTTCCGGCCGACGCCTACGGGCGCATGGACGTGTCGGCCCTCGACGAGTTGTTGGCGAGCGGCGAAGTCGGCACCGTCGTGGCCACGCTCGGCACCACGGCCGCCGGAACCGTTGACCCGTTGCCGGATATCCTCGCCGTGTGTCGCCGGCGCGGCGTGCGCGTCCACGTCGATGCAGCCTACGGCGGCTACTACACGTTGGCCGGCAACCTCGCCGACCCGGCCCGCCGAGCGTTCGACGGCATCGGCGATGCCGACTCGATCGTCATCGATCCGCACAAGCACGGCTTGCAGCCCTACGGCTGCGGCTGTGTGCTGTTCCGCGACCCGGCTGTCGGCCGATTCTACAAGCACGACTCGCCGTACACCTACTTCAGCTCGGCCGAACTGCACCTGGGCGAAATCTCGCTGGAGTGTTCGCGCCCCGGCGCGGCGGCCATCGCTCTGTGGACGACGATGCGGCACCTGCCCTTGGTTCGCTGCGGCGAATTCGCCCGGATGCTGGAAGCGTGCCGCGATGCAGGGCTGGCGCTGCACGCGGCCGTCGCCGCCGACCCGCGTTTCGCCGCGCCGCTGGTGCCGGAATTGGACATCGCCGTCTGGGCGGTGCGAGCGGCCACGGCGTCGGATTCGTCGGCCCTGGCTCGCCGGCTGTTCGATGCGGCGGCCGCCCGCGATTTGCACCTGGCGTTGGCAAGCTTCCCGCGGGCGCTGTTCGCAGCGGACGCCCCAGTGCGTTGCTGGGACGCGGAGACGCTGGTGTGCCTGCGAGCGTGTGCGATGAAACCGGACCACCGCGACTGGCTGCCGGAGATCGCGACGCGCCTGCGCGCGGCGGCCGATGAAGTCGTCGGCCCTGCCGGTTGACGCAGCGAGGTTGGCGGGGTTCAATGGCGGCAACACGTTAGGCCACGACCATGAACCGACTGTTGCCATTCCTTTCGGTCAGTCTGATTGCACTTACCGCCGGCTCGGCGGTTCGTGCGGACGACGCATCGCCTACCGCCAATGCTATCCGCGCCGCCGTCGCCAAGTCGCTGCCGCTACTTGAAGCTGGGGCGAAAGGGTCGATGGAGAATCGCTCCGATTGCTTCACCTGCCACAACCAGGGGTTGGCCGTCTTCGCGCTGGCGGCCGCCCGCCCGCGCGCTTTCGTCGTCGATGGGCCGCACCTGGGCGAACAACTCCAGTTCGCCGCCGACTTCCTCGGTCAGAACAAGGAGCGTTACCTCGAAGGAAAAGGTCAGGGCGGCGCGGCCGACACCGCCGGCTACGCCCTGTGGACGCTCGAACGCGGCGGCTGGAAACCCGACGAGACGACGGCTGCGGTGGCCGAGTATCTGCTGTTGCACCAGAAGGACCGCGACCACTGGGCGTCGAGTTCGCGCCGGCCGCCGAGCGAGCAGAGCGCGTTCACAACAACCTTCCTGGCCCTGCGCGGCCTGAAGGCGTTCGGCACGCCGGGGCAGAAGGAGCGCATCGAGCGCCGCGTCGGACAGGTCCGCCACTGGCTCGTCGAGACCCCGGCCAGGGACACCGAAGACCGAGTCTTCCGCTTGCGGGCGTTGCGCGAGGCCGATGCCCCAAATGGAGACATCCGTCGGGCACGGGCCGAGCTATTGGCTACGCAACGCGGAGACGGCGGCTGGGCACAAACCACGGACCTGGAAAGCGACGCCTACGCCACCGGCTCCACGCTGGTGGCGCTCCACGAAGCCGGCGGCCTCCCGGCGAGCGATCCGGCGTACCGCAAGGGGTTGCACTACTTGCTCGCCGCGCAAAAGGGCGATGGCTCGTGGCACGTCAAGTCGCGCAGCAAGCCGTTTCAGACGTATTTCGAGTCCGGCTACCCGCACGGCAAGGACCAGTTCATCTCGATGGCCGCCGCCGGCTGGGCGACGACGGCACTGGCCCTCGCCGTCCCGGTTGAAGTCGGGCAACGATGACGGCGCACGTTACTCCGGCTGCCAGAAGGTCGCATCGAAATCGCCGACTCTGTCGCGGGCCGTTACGCTCAGCCCTTCCGCTCGCAGCCGTCGCACCTGCTCGCGGCGGCTCGCCGTCGTGCGGATCGCGCCGCCCGCTCCGACAACGCGGTGCCACGGCAACTCGGCGCACTCGCTGGGGCCGAGTCGGGCCAGGACGTACGCGATGTGCCGCGGTGACACGCCCAGCGTTCGCGCAATGGCCCCATACGTCGTCACCCGGCCGGGCGGGATTGCATCGACCGCGGCCAGCACGTCGGGTTTGATGCGAGCGAATATGGTCGGCTTGGCCACAGTACTCCCCTCAGGGCGGATGGCCGCCGCGCGGCCAAGGTTGCGTTTGCTTCCCCTCGAAAAACATCCCATGTTTAGGACAGTTCACGAGGGACGAGTATGCGCATTCACCCGGTCTGGGGTCTGATCCTATCGTTCTTCGCCGCCGTCGCGGTTGGCTCGTTCGCCCACGGGGGTGAGCCGGCGGTGCCGTCAGGCTACGAACGGCAAGTCCTCGAAGGGTTCACCGTCCTGGTCAACAAGGAAGTCCTCGCCGTCGGCACCGACCGCTTCGGCCGCCAGCCGCTTTCGGTGCTAGAACGCGAACTCAACGACCTGAAACGCATCCTCCACCCGCAGATCGTCGACGTGTTGCAGAGCGTGCCGATCTGGGCCGAGTGGGACCGGCAGGACAAACTCTCTCCCGGTGCAGTTGCCCGCTACTACGGCGGGGCGGCCGAGGGGTTGGCCAAACTCGGCGGCGACCCACGCAAGGCCAACTGCGTCGAGGTTCTGACGCTGCGCACTCTCGGCGAGATTCGCAGTCCCGGCACCGCGCTGCAGCAGATCATCATCCTGCACGAGATGGCCCACGTCGTCCAGCACCGCCTGCTCGGCTGGGACAATCCGGAGTTGGAGACGACGTTTCGGGCTGCCCGCGAGCGGAAGCTTTACGATGGCGTCAACGACCGCTTCGGCCGCCGCGGCCGGGCCTACGCCGCCACGAACGCGGCCGAGTACTTCGCCGAGGTGTCGTGCGCCTACCTCGATTCGTGCAACTACTTCCCGTTCAACAACCAGCAACTCCGCGGTTACGACGCGCAAGGCTTCGCCTTCGTCGAGCGCGTCTGGAAGTCTCCGGAGCGGTTCCACGTCATCGCCCAGCAAACGACCAAGTCGGTGAAGCCGGGCGTGGCTGTAGCCTCCGCCGCGGAGCGCACCGACGTGTATGCCGAGCGCGACGCCTACCTCAAGCTCGACAAGTTGCGCGCGCTCGCCAAGCAGCCCGGCAAGAAGGCCGCAGCGAAGGCCGGCCTCGAAGACTTGCTCAAGGTCTTCGGCAAGACCGAGGCCGCGGCCGACGCGAAAGAACTGCTCGCCACCCTCAAGTAGTCGGCGACGGCCTCGCGCACAAGTACTCTTGTGCCAGCGCCAGCCCGCCGACCAGCAAGGTCAACCCAGCGTACGCCGGCACTAGATGCATCCATTCGGTGTAGCCGACCGCGTAGTGGACGCCGAGGGCGGCCACGTATGCCGCCAGCCCACTCGTCAGCAGCGTCCACCACAGCCAGGCCGACCCCGTCCGAAAACCCCACAGGACCGGCAACAGAAACGCCCAGCCGGACGCGAGCAGCATCCCACCGAACGAAGCTCGGTCGTGGGCCACCAGGGGCACCAGCCGCGGGTTCGCCGCCGCCAACGCCTCCGCGGTCGTGCCCATGAATTCCAGGTCGGAGTGGACGAAGACGTGCGTCACACCGACGTACGAAATCACCGCGCCCGCCGTCAACAGTGCGAACCCGTGGATGACTAGGAGGAGTTGCCCCCACTGAGCGCGCCGCCAGGCCCGGTCGGTGCGCGGCGGCGGCTCGACCCCCGGCACCGGCTCGCGCAACCGGGCGTGGACCGCCAACAACAGGAGTTGCAGCATCGCAGCCGAGACGAACGCGTGGAACGGGTCGAGGTAGCCGTAGCCGAGGAACAGGAAGAAGCCCGCGAAGCCGGTAAACGCCGAGACGAAGATCGTCTGTTGCGCCCAATGCAGTCCGGCGCGCACTCCGAATAGCGACAGCCCGACGTAGACCATGCCGACGGCGATCATGGTCCCGGCGAGGCTCACGCGGTCGTGGGTCATGAACGCCAATAGCCTCGGATTGATGGCGTCGAGTTCCGCTCGCGTCATGCCGACGAACGCCTCGTCGTACGGTAGCACGACGCGAGTCGCTGCGATGGTCAGGGCCAGCAGACTCCCGAAAAGCATCCCGGCCCCCAACAACGCGGCCCAGAACCACGACATTTCCGGGGCGCGCTCGGCCGTCGGCGGCGGCGAGCCGCGGGTGGCGGCGAACAGCAGCGCCTCGTTGATCCGCTTCGGCAGCCCCGGCCCGGTGAACACCAACCCACTGTCGACAGTCACCAGATCGGCCCCGGCCGCGAGTAGCGCGACGGCGTCCGCTGGCTCGTGGACTCCGCCGCCTGCGACGATTACGGCCCGCTCGTTGCGCCGCCGCAATGCTGCGACCAGGGCTAGCGCCGCCGCACGCACTGGTGCGCCAACCGTCAACCCTTCGACGCCTTTGACGCACCCCTCGACGAACCAACCGGCGGCTCCGGCCGGCAGGTCGGCGTCGGCATCGGCGACGATCAAGACGGGTACGGGGGCAGGGGCGGCGTGCGGCAGTGCGACGAACCCGGCGTGCGGAGCCAGTTCGCGGACGACCCGAGCCACGTCGTCGCCCGGCCCGTCGCCGATGCGCACGATGACCGGCAGGCCGAGTCGGGCCGCTTCCGCAATGCGTGGCCCGGCTTCCGCAACGCCCAGCGCCTGCGGCGGGCCGGGAAAGTGAATCGCCTCGGCGGCGTCATCGCGCTCGACCGGGAAGTTGCCCGACCCGCCGGCCGTGACGGGGCCGACCACCAGGAACCCAACACCGAAGCGGGCCAGCGCCGGCAGCGCAGTCGCGCGCACATCGAGACGGCTGCCGAGACCGACGCGGGTGGGGAACGCGACACCGCCGACGGTCGCCGTCAACCGTGGGTCGGCCCGCATATGTCCGAGAAAGTCGATGATGGACGGGCCGAGCGGTAGTCGGGCGAGCCGACCCATGAAGCCGAGGGCGAAGTCGCGGGCGGTCGCGGCTGGCAGCCGGAACAACGCGGGGCGCGAGACGGTGCGGTAGAACCAGTCGGGCATGGCGATCTCCGCGACGGTCGGGCGACGATCAATAAACCGTCGCGGCCAGCGAACGTCAACCGGAGCGCCCGCGCAACGTCATCGTGCGAACTCGTCGGCCAGGAACCGCTGCGATTCCGGCCAGTAGTCCGCCGCCTTCTCCCAGTCGACGGCCATCGGCTTGATCGTTGCTGGCGTCTCCATGCCTGGTGGCAGGGCCACCTTCACCTGCGGGTTCAGCGGAATCTGCCGCGACGCCGACGCCGCCAGTTTCGCCTCGACCTCGGCGCTGAGCAGGTAATCGACCAGCTTCTTGGCCCCGGCCGGGTTCGGGCAGCCCTTCACCACGGCGAGGGTGTTGGGGATGAACAGCGTGCCGAGGCCATCGCGGTCGGGGAACACGATGGCCACCGGCTTGCCGATCTCCAACAGGCTCATCGCGTCGTCGGTGTCGGTGAGGCCGACGGCGCACTCGCCGCGGGCCACGGCCTCGGCGGAGTGTTTATTGCCGGCTACGATCTGGACGCCGTTGGCCTTCAGGCCGCGGTAGAACGCCTTGGCCTTCTCCGGACCGAGCGCGTCGAACATGGCGGCTGCCTGCGTCGCCGTCGTACCGAACAGCGGCTTGGCGATGGCGACTCGGTCCCGCCACTTCGGTTCGGTCAGCTCGGCCAGCGTCTTCGGACGTTCGGCTTCGGGCACCAGGTTCGCGTTGACGATCAACACCCGCGCCCGCGCCGCAAACGCCGTCCACGTGCGGTCGGCCGGTTTGCACGCCGACGGGTACGGCTCGGCGGCCGGGCTTTCGTAGCGTTCGTAGACGCCGGCTCGCTGGAGGCGGATCGTGCCGAGGATTTCGTTGTTCCAGTGAACGTCGCAGCGCGGCCGCTTGGCGTCGAGTTCAAGCTCGGCGGCGAG
>CAZNSL010000135.1:0-2346 GCA_964574975.1 uncultured Alcaligenaceae bacterium
CGGCGAACTCGGTCGCGTCGGCCCGTACCGGCTGCGGCGCGTGCTGGGCCGTGGCGGCACCGGCGTCGTCTACCTCGCGTGGCACGATCCGCTCAAGCGCGAGGTCGCCTTGAAGCTATTGGCGGCCAATCCCGAGGCCGGCGACCGGCTGCGTCGCTTCCGCCGCGAAGCCGAACTGGTCGCCCGGCTGCGGCACGCGAACGTGGTGCCGGTGTACGAGGTCGGCGAATGGAGCGGCCGGCCGTACTTCGCAATGGAGTACGTCGCCGGCGGTACGCTGGCGGAACGGCTGGCCGAACGGCCACTGCCGACGCGGGCCGCGGCCGAACTGGTGGCGACGCTGGCCGACGCCGTGCAGGCGGCGCACGAGGCAGGAGTCGTCCACCGCGACCTGAAGCCGGCGAACGTGCTGCTGGAACCTCAAATCTCAAATCTCAAATCTCCCATCCCGAAGATCGCCGACTTCGGTCTCGCCAAGGCGCTCGACGCCAGCGGTGCGACCTTCGATACGCGCAGCGGGGCCGTCCTCGGCACGCCAGGCTACCTTGCGCCGGAGCAACTCGGCGGCGATGCTCTCGCTCCGGCGGCGGACGTGTACTCGCTCGGCGCGATCCTCTACGAGTGCCTGACCGGCCGGCCGCCGTTCAAGGCCGCGAGCCTCCTCGAAACGCTCGACCAGGCGCGGACGCAAGATCCGCTGCCGCCCGGCCGGCTGCAACCGGGGCTGCCGCGCGACCTGCAAACCATCTGCCTGAAGTGCCTGGAGCGCGACCCGCGGCGGCGCTACGCCACGGCCGCGGCTCTGGCCGACGACTTGCGACGGTTCCTCGACGGCCGACCGATATTGGCGCGGCCGGCGGCATGGTGGGAGCGGGCCGGCAAATGGATGAAGCGGCGACCCGCGGCGGCGGCCCTCGTCGCGGCGACCGTCGCGTTTCTGGCCGTGTTGGCGGGCGGAGCGCTCGCCTACCAAACCCGGTTGCGTCAGGAAGTGAAGCGGGCCGAGCATGGCGAGGCGCAGGCGCTGCGACAGGGCCAGCGGGCCGACGCGCAGTACCGCGAAGCTCGTCAGGCCATGCAGAACATGCTCGACCGCGTGCGGCAGCGGGCCGCATCCGGTATCCCGCAGGTCAAGGAACTCGAACGGGCGCAGCTCGAACACGCGCTGACGTTCTACCTGCGCGCCGCCGAACAATCCGGCGACGACGCCGAGGTACGGGCCGACGCGGCCCTCGCCGCGCTGGAAGCCGGTAAGTTGCAAAAGGATCTCGGCCGGCCGGGGGATGCGGCGGTGAATTTCCGGCGTGCCCGCGACACCTTCGCCGCCCTGGCCGAGAAATCCCCCACGCGGCCCGAGTATCGGTCCCGGCTCGCGGCGAGTTGGGCGGCACTCGCCACCGCGCTGACCGATCCAGGGGAATCGACCGCGGCGAGCCGCGAGGGGTTGGCGCTATACGAAGAGTTAGGCCGCGACGACCCGGCATCGGCCGACTACCTCGCTGGCCGCGCCACGTGCCACCACAACCTCGGTACGGCCTCCTACACGGTCGGTCGCAAGGATGAGGCGGTCGAGCAATTCGCCCTGGCCGAACGCCTCCGCGGCGAACTCGTGCGCCGCGCGCCGGGCGACGCCGAACAGGCCAAGTCGCTCGCCAAAACGCAACTCAACCTGAGCGTGACGTATCAAGGACTCGGCCTACAGGCCGACGCCAAGGTCTACCGCGACCGGGCCGAAGCGACGCTGACCGAAATTCTCCGCCTTGCCCCTAACGACGCGTCGGCCGCCAGCAGCCTGGCCATTCTGCGCGTCAATTGGGCCTACGTGCAGCAAACCAGCAAGCTGTACCAGGAGGCCCTCAACGACGTGGCCAAGAACCTCGTGATGCTAGAGCCACTCATCGCCAAAGAGCCGAATGCCGTGGTCTTGCGCGACGCGCTGCACGCCACCCACGGCGTTCGGGCGGAAGTCCTGGGCAGTGCCGGCCGATACCCCGAGGCCGTGGCCGCGTGGCGGCAGGTCGTCGCCACGGCCCCGCCGGACCAGGCCGTCTTTCGGCGGCTATTCCTGGCGAGTGCCCTGGCCCAGGCCGGCGATCACGCGGCGGCGTTCGCCGAGGTCGAGGCGGTGGCCGACCGGCCGGAATGCCGCGACTGGCAACGCCAATACCACCTCAGCCGCGTGTGCTGCCGGGCCGCGGTCGTCGCCGGTGCGCCGGCCGATCGGGTGGAGTGCTACCTTCGCCGGGCCGTCGCCTTGCTCGGCAACGCCAAAGCGGCGCTCGAGGCGACTTCGGCGTCCAGCCAGAACGCGGCCGGTTGGGGCGGCGTCGTGCCGGGCCTATTGAG
>CAZNSL010000135.1:2356-9692 GCA_964574975.1 uncultured Alcaligenaceae bacterium
CCCGTACCCTTGTCTTGCGGCTGGGCGCCCCGGGCGCGGGGGGCGGCACCCCCCTGCGGGTTCCCAAACCCCGGGGGGCTGACGCCCCCCGCTCGGCGACGCATCCACGGAGCCGGAACGGCCCGTAATTTCGTGCGACAGGTTTTCGACGAGCGGCGCATTGTCCTGGGCGGTTCCGCACCATCACCGTCGAGGACCCGTCATGCGTCGTACCCCTTCCCGCCGGGCTTTCGCTCCGACGCTCGCCGTCACTCGCCTCGAAGACCGCCGCACGCCGGCCACCGTCAACTGGACCGGCGGGGCGACCGGCCTGGGCACCGACTGGCTCGACGGCAACAACTGGGTCGTCTCCGGCACCAGCCCGCCGGAACACCGCGTCCCCACCATCGCCGACATGGCCATCGTCGGCGGGGGGTCGCCGGCCATCGTTCTCAACGGCAGCGCCGCCGTTGGCGACCTCCAATTCAACCGTGGGGCTGGTCTCGACATCACCGGCGGGTCGCTCGCCCTCGGAGCTGCGAGCCACATTCTCACCAACGTCCGCCTCGCCGGCGGGTCGCTGGATGTCGCCAGCGGCGCGACGTTGCAAGGCAATCTGCAAGGCCCCAACGCCTTCACCAACGCCACCGGCCGGACGATTACCCTTCTGACTCCGTTCGGGGCGAGCGACTCGTACGTCAACCAGGGCGTCACGGTCGTCGACACGCAGGCGAACCTGAACGGCCCCGTGACCGCCCCCGCCGGTTCGACGTTCCGCGTCCTCGGCGGCACCTTCAATTCGACCCTCTTCACCACCGGCTTCACCAACGACGGTACGATCGAACTGACCACCACCACCAACTCCGCGGCCTCGGCGAGCGTCGTCGTCCAGTCCGGCACGTTGACCAACCCGGTCGGCGGGCTGATCGCCGCCCGGCTCGGGGCCGGTGCCAGCATTCGGCGCATCCAGATGTCGACCGGCGTGGCGTTCGTCAACGCCGGGGCCATCCTCGTCGAAACCGGCGCGACGCTGCAACTCGTGACCCTCAGCCCCTTCACCTGGCAGGGCGGCACCGTCTCCGGCGGTGGCATCCTCGACCTGCCGACGCTGTCGATCGCCGCCGGGGCCACGCTCACGACCCCCGCCGACGCGACCTTGCTGCTCGACGCCGACGGCGTGAACGGCCCCGGCACGTTCGTGATCCCCGCCGGCCGGACGCAGTTGTTCAACTCCATCCTGACCGCGCCGATCGACATCCAGGGCGTCGCGGTCGTGACCAGCACCCAGTTCAACGGCCCCGTGACCACGGCCGCCGGCTCGACGCTGCGGCTCCAGAACCGCAACGGCAACCTCGGCAACCTCACGACCACCGGCTTCACCAACAACGGCCTCATCGAGTTCGCCAGCTCCAACGTCGGGCTGACCGTGCCCGGTGGCACCGGAGCGTTCACCAATGCGCCGGGCGGCGTCATCACCTTCCTGGGCAGCGGCGTCAACTTCAGCGCCTCCGGGAGTGCCGCCAACAGCTTTACCAACCAGGGCACGATCAACGTCATCGCCTCGGGCACGATTGGGGCCTTTGGGACGACGAATGTGGGCCAAATCGCGGTGTCCGCGGGACAGACGCTGACCTTCGGCGTCAGCGCGTTCACCAACGCCGTCGGCGGGCTATTGACCGGCAGCGGCACCGTCAATTCCGGCGCTCCCATCACCAACGCCGGCACCGTTAGCCCGGGCGACTCGCCCGGTATCCTGACCATCACCGCGCCCTACATCCAGACCGCCACCGGGTCGTTGGCCGTCGAGCTGAACGGCCCGGCCGTCGGCACCGAGTACGACCAACTCAAGGTCGTCGGCACCGTAACTCTGGACGGAGCGCTGACGATCGACCCGGCCTCGACGCCGTCGGTCGGCACCGTGTTTACCATCATCGACAACGACGGCACCGACGCGGTGAGCGGCACCTTCGCCGGCCTGCCGCAACTCGGCACCCTCACCGTCGCCGGGGCGACGTACCGCATCAGCTACACTGGCGGCACCGGCAACGACGTGACGCTGGCCGTGCTGTCCACCGGCGCGGGTGCCCCGCGCGTGAGCGGCTTACAGGTCAACGCCGGTCAGACAAACCTGACGCAGCGCTCGCGGGTGACGAGCCTGACAGTCACGTTCTCGACGCAGGTGACATTCGCCGGCGCGGTCGAAGCGGCGTTCGGCCTGTCGCGCATCGGCGGCGGCGCGGTCGGCGGGTTCACGGCGACGGCGAACGTCGTCAGCGGCATGACGGTCGTCACGCTGACCGGCTTCACTGGCGCGGAGACGAACTTCGGCTCCTTGGCCGATGGCCGATACGCGCTGGTGGTGCGGGCCAACCAGGTGACGGCGGGCGGGCAGCAACTCGATGGCGACGGCAACGGTACCGGCGGCGACGACTACGCCCTCAACGGCAGCGTCGCCAACGGCCTGTTCCGGTTGTTCGGCGACGTGAATGCCGACGGCGTCGTGAATGCGTTCGACTTCAGCCAGTTCCGCCCGACGTTTGGCTCCTCGACCGGCGATGCGGCGTACCTGGACTACCTGGACTTCAACGCCGACGGCGCGATCAACGCCTTCGACTTCGGCCAACTCCGCACTCGCTTCGGTCGCGGCGTCACGGGGTTGACCCACTGAGTATTAGCCCCACATCGCGCCCCGTCGTCGCTATACTGTCTCAATCCCTCGTCCGCAATTCTTCTGAGGCCACTCCATGCCCCGGTCACTTCGTTTGGAACTACTCGAAGCTCGTCTCGCTCCGGCCATCGGCATTCCCAAGTCGTTCGTCATCGCTATCGACGGATTGCGCGGCGACGGCATCCTCAACGCTAACACGCCCAACCTGCGCAGCCTCGTCGACGGTACCTGGGGCGACGGCCCCGGCGTCGACTACCGCGGAGCCTACGCCGATTACGCGACCACCGTCCGCGACGGCGTCACCGTCAGCGGGCCGAACCACACCACCATCTACACCGGCGTCACGGTCGTCGATCACGGCGTCACCGGCAACAACGCCGCACAGATGGCGGCCGTCACCTTCCCGGACTACCTCGGGCTGCTCGAAACCAACGATCCGGCCCGCCATACCGCGAAGATCGTTTCGTGGGACCTCGACGACCTCGTGCCGACCGGTGCCGACTACCACCGCCAGGTCAACGACGCGGCGAACGCCCAGTTGGCCGCCGACATCTTCGCCGGCGTGCCCGGCAACGCCTACGCCGTCGCCACCGGCACGACGGCCATCGACGCGCTGTTCATGTTCTACGACGACCTCGACATCGCCGGGCACGCCGGCGGCCACACGCCCGGCAACCCCGGCTACCGCGCGGAACTGGAGCAGATCGACGGCCAGATCGGTCTCGCCCTCAACGCGATCCGCAACCGGCCGACGTTCGCGCAAGAAGACTGGCAGATCGTCATCACTTCCGACCACGGCGGCCGCTACGCCGGCCACGGGTTCGAGGCCGCCGACAACTACACGATTCCCTTCCTGGTGTGCAGCCGCTCGGCCGGCCAGGGCTGGCTCACCGGCACGCCCGGCAACGTCGACGTGATGCCGACGGTCCTCGCCCACTTCGGCGTGCCGCTGCCCGCGTACACCGACGGCGTGGCCCGTGGGCCGAACGTGCGCAGCTTCCCGGCCACGACGTTGGAGCAGGACCGCGTCGCCAACCTGAAGTTCGACTTCAACTACCTCGACAGCTCGGGAACGGCGAACCCGATCAACGCGGCGGTCGGTGGCGGGTCGCCGACGTTTGTGGCCGGCAAGTTCGGTCAAGCGGTGTCGCTGAACGCGGCCACGAACGACTGGCTGACGCTCGGCAACCCGGCGGCCTTGCAGTTCGGCAACGCGACCGACTTCAGCTTTTCGATGTGGTACAAGGCCGATTCACCGCTGAGCGGCACGCCGGCGATCCTGAGCAACCAGAACCTGGGCAACGCCAACGCGCCGGGCTTCACGCTCTTCGGCAACCGCGACGCGGGCAACCAGCTCGGTCAGCGCCTCACCGGGGCCACCGGGACGCGGCGCGAATGGGACTTCATCGACATCAACCTCGGCGAATGGGTGTTCGTCTCCGGCGTGTTCGACCGCTCCGGCAACGGTGCGCTCTACGTCGGCTTCAACGGCCTTCTGTTCAAGATCGCTCAGAACATCGCTCCGCTCGGCAACGTCAACTCGGCACTGCCGTGGAATATCGGCCAGGACGGCACGCACCAGTACGCGGCCGGGCTGACGGCGGCGGTCGACGAACTTTCGGTGTGGCGGCGCGAGCTGCGCGACGACGAGGTGCGCACGCTGTGGGCCGCCGGCAACGTGCCGCCCGCCCCGCCGCTGATCGCGTATCCCGACAGCTACACTGCCAGCCAAGGCCTGCCGCTGATCGTCGGCGCGCCGGGCTTGCTCGGCAACGACGTGCCGCCGCCGGTCGTCCTCTACAGCCAGAACTTCGACGCGCTGCCGCTCGGCCCGGCGGTGGAGGAAACGGTCGGCGACGGCACCGACTTCACGCACACGCCGCCGGCCGGCTGGACGGTCGACCGCTCCGGCGTGCCGGGTTTCGGCACGGCCAACAACGGCGTCCTCGAATGGGCCGGCTGGTCGTTCGCGGCCAAGGACTTCTGGATCGCCGCGGCCGGCGACCAGAACCGCTCCGACTTCATCCGCGGCAATGGTACCGTCGCCGTCGCCGACCCCGACGAGTGGGACGACGCACCGCACCCGGCCGGCACCTACAACACGTTCATGACCACGTCGGCGGTCAGTCTCGCCGGCATGCGGGCCAACTCGCTGGTGCTGAATTTCGACAGCAGCTTCCGCTTCTACGGCAACATGCAGGGCGCGGTCGACGTTTCGTTCGACAATTTTGCCACCTCCACGCGCATCTTCACCCGGCTCCCGGAGGACCTGCGCAACGAAGCGGTTTCGATCCCGGTGAACAACCCGGCGGGCGGTAGCGTCCGCTTCCGCTTCGGCCTGACCAACGCCGGCAACGACTGGTGGTGGGCCGTCGATAACATCGCGGTCGCCGCCGTGCCGACGATGGCATCGCTCACAGCCAGTCTGGTGACGCCGCCGGCGCACGGCACCGTCGTCGTCAACGCGAACGGCTCGTTCACCTACACGCCGAACGCCACCTTCGTCGGCACCGACCAGTTCACCTACGCCGCCGGCAACGGCATCGACTCGACGATGGCTCCGGTCTCGATCACCGTCACGCCACGGCCGGCCGTCGCCGCCGTCGAGGTGAACGACGGTTCGACCCAGCGTTCGCGGGTCACGAGTCTGTCGGTCGCGTTCAATTCGGTGGTGACGTTCGCCACGACGCCGGCGGCGGCGTTCACCCTGCGCCGTACGTCCGACAACGCCGCGGTGACGTTCGCGGCCAGCGTCGGCACCGTCAACGGGGTCACGGTGGTGACGTTGACGAACTTCGACGGGGCCGGCGCGGAGTTCGGTTCCCTGGCGGACGGCCGCTACACGCTGACGGCATTGGCGAGCCAGATCAGCGCCGGTGGCCGGCAGCTCGACGGCAACAACGATGGCACGCTCGGCGACGACTACGTGCTAGCCGGCAGTACGGCCAACGGCCTGTACCGCCTGTACGGCGACGCCAACGGCGACGGCACGGTGAACGCCTTCGACTTCTCGCAGTTCCGCAACGCCTTCGGCTCCTCGACGGGCCAGACGGCGTACCTGGACTGGCTCGACTTCAACGGCGACGGCGTCATCAATGCTTTCGACTTCTCGCAGTTCCGCAACCGCTTCGGCGGGGGCGTGCCTTTTCCAAGCGTGGGGTTCGCCGCGCCGGGGTGTCTTGGGCGCGGCGCGGTTGTCGTTGCCGCGCGCACCTACCGCCGCGCGTCGCGGCTAACCCGATGCTTGCGACTCTGATCTCGTGCCATTCACTCCGTATATTGTCCTATATCCTACCCATACTTTTCTGAGGCAAACGCATGTCCCGGCAGCTCCGTTTGGAACCGCTCGAAGGTCGCATCGCTCCCGCCGTCGGCATTCCCAAGTCCTTCGTCATCGCCATCGACGGCCTGCGCGGCGACGGCATCGTCAACGCCGCGACGCCGAATCTGCACAGCCTCATCGACGGCACCTGGGGCGATGGGCCGGGCATCGACTACCGCGGGGCCTACGCCGATTACGCCACGACGATTCCGGACGCCGCCACGGTCAGCGGGCCGAACCACACGTCGATCTTCACCGGCGTCACGGCCGTCGATCACGGCGTCACCGGCAACAACAACGCGCAGATGGCCGCCGTCACCTTCCAGGACTACCTCCGGCTGCTGAAGAACAACAACTCCGCCCTCCGCGCCGCGAAGCTCGTCACCTGGGCACCGGACGACCTCGTGCAGTCCGGGGCCGACTACCGGCGCGTCAGCAGCGATGCGGCCAACGCGCAGTTGGCCGCCGACATCTTCGCCGGCGTGCCCGGTACGCCCTACGCCCAAGCCATCGGCACGACGGCCATCGACGCGCTGTTCATGTTCTACGACGACCTCGACGGAGCCGGGCACGCCTCCGGCCACACGCCCGGCAATCCGGCCTACCGCGCGGAGTTGGCGCAGATCGATACGCAAATTGGTCTGGCACTCACTGCGATCCGCAACCGGCCGACCTTCGCGCAAGAAGACTGGCAGATCGTCGTCACGTCCGATCACGGCGGTCGCTTCGCCGGCCACGGCTTTGAGGCCGCCGACAACTACACCATCCCACTCCTGGTATGCAGCCGCTCGGCCAGCCAGGGCTGGATGACCGGCACCCCCGGCAACGTGGACGTGATGCCGACCGTCCTCGATCACTTCAGCACGCCGATCCCGGCGTATGCCGATGGGGCCGTCCGCGGTCTGAGCGTGCGCACCTTCCCGGCCACGACCCTCGAACAGGATCGCGTCGCCAACCTGAAGTTCGATTTCACCTACCTCGACAGTTCCGGTACGCCGAACCCGGTCAACGCATCCGTCGGCGGCGGATCGCCGACGTTCGTGACCGGCAAGTTCGGTCAGGCGGTGTCGTTGCGGTCGGCCACGAACGACTGGCTGACGCTGGGCAACCCGGCCCCGCTGCAGTTCGGCAGCGCGACCGACTTCAGCTTCTCGATGTGGTACAAGGCCGATTCGAGCCTGAGCGGCACGCCGCCGATCCTCAGCAATCAGAACCTGGCGAACGCCAATTCGCCGGGCTTCACGATGTTCGGCAACCGCGACGCGGGCAACCAGCTCGGTTCGCGGCTCACCGGCGCGAGCGGCACTCGCCGCGAATGGGACTTCGCGGACATCGCCGTCGGCCAATGGGCGTTTATCAGTGGCGTC
>CAZNSL010000136.1:0-5288 GCA_964574975.1 uncultured Alcaligenaceae bacterium
CTGCTCGGCGGCCGGACGCGACCCGCGCTCGTGGGCCTTCTGCTCGCCGTGGCGGTGGCCGCGGCGCTGGCGGTGGCGAGCAAGTATCCGTCGTATTACTCGGCGCTCGGCCTGGTGCCGGCCGTCGTCGGCGGTTGTGCGGCATTGGCGGCGGCGCGACGACACGCGCTCGCCCGTGCCGCGGGCGTCGGGGCCGTCGTCGTGTCGGTCGCGACCGGCGCGCCGCTGCGGGCGGTGCTACTCGTCGAGACGCGGGAGTTCCGCGACCCGGCGCCGGTCGAGCAATTGGCCTCCCAAGTCGTCCGGCCCGACGACGTGGCCTATGCTTGCGACAACGCCTTCTTCGCCGTGCGGGCGCGGGCGGCGAAGACGTTCGGCGCGTTCGCCGCCCCGCCCGACCCGCGGGTGCCGGCGTTATCCCTCATGGTCCTGCGCGAACGGACGCCGCCGCCGGACCACTGGCACGCGGTCGGCCGCACGGCCATTGCGGAGCCGAAACTCTCGCCGCTGGCCGCGTGGCTGTTGGCCCGCAGCAGCGATGGCCTCGACAACCTGGTCGCCTACCGGCCCGACCCCGCGAGTCCGCCATGACCCAGCGCCGCCTCGCCGACGCGACCGCCTCGCTCGTCATCCCCTGCTACAACGAGCAGGAGGTGCTGCCGCTTCTGTTCGACCGCGTGCAGGCCGCCGCCGATTCGTGGGGCGGCCGCTACGAGGTGATCCTGGTGGACGACGGCTCGCGCGACCGCACCTGGGAGTTACTCCGCGCCCGTAGCGCCGCCGACCCGCGCTGGAAGGCCGTGCGCCTAGCGCGCAACTTCGGCCACCAGATCGCCCTGTGGACCGGTCTCGGCAAAGCGTCCGGCGACGCGATCGCCGTCCTCGACGCCGACCTGCAAGACCCGCCGGAGGTCCTCGACCAGTTCTTCAAGAAGTGGGAGGAGGGCTACGACGTCGTCTACGCCGTGCGGCAGAAGCGCAAGGAAGGGCCGTTCAAGCGGCTGGCGTACTTCGTCTACTACCGCCTCCTGGCGTACCTGGCCGAGATCGACATCCCGCTCGACAGCGGCGATTTCGGCGTCGTCGACCGCAAGGTCCTCGACGCGATGCTCCAGACGAGCGAGCGGCCGCCGTTCGTCCGCGGGCTGCGGGCGTGGGTCGGCTTCCGTCAAACCGCCCTGGCCTACGAACGCGACAAGCGCGCCGCCGGCGATGTCAAGTACACCCTGCGGAAGCTCATGAGCCTGGGCCTCGACGGCATCTTCAGCTTCTCGACCCGGCCGCTGCGGCTCTCGACCTATATGGGCGTGATGGTGTCGGTGGTGGCGTTCCTCGGCGCGGTGTTCACGCTGCTCCAGCGCATCTTCGCCGATACGTTTGCGAGCCTGGGACTCAAGCCGGTGCCGGGGTTTGCGACCATCGTCATCGCGGTCTTGTTCCTCGGCGGCGTGCAATTGTTGTGCGTCGGCATCCTCGGCGAGTACGTCGGCCGGATTTACGAGAACGTCAAGGGCCGACCGCTGGCGACCATCGGCGAGACCGTTGGCTTCCCCCCCGCGGGACCAAACCCCAATGTCTAGCGTTGCCCCGGTCGTGGCGTTTCGCTGGCTCGGGCGGCACTCGATCGGTGTGACCCTGGCCTTCGTGCTCCTGGCGAGCATTTGGGCCGGCCGCATCTCCTGGTCCAACGATGTCTGCGTCTACACGGTGGCGAGTCGGGCCGTGTCTCATGGACAGACCTTGTACGTCGACGCCTGGCAAGACAAGCCGATCTTCGGCCTGCTGCCGTACGCCTTGCCGGATCGAATTCTCCCCGGCTCGACGGTCGGCCTCCAGCTCTTCCTGGTCCTGGTCTGCGGCGTTCAGGCCGCCATTGCCTATTTCGTGCTTCCGGGACCGAAGTGGCCTCGGGCCGTCGCGTGCTCGCTGCTGCTTCTCCTGCCGTTCGCGCAGCCCGACTTCGTCGCGCCGGGGACCGAGCACTTGTCGAATGTGTTCGTCGTGGCGCTGACGTGCTCGACGCTGCGGATGGTCGATGCGGGTCGGTATACAGGCCAAAACGCCCTCCTTTTCGGTCTGTTGACGGCCTGTGCCTTTCAGACTCGTCAGAGCGCGGTCCTCGCCGGTGCCATTCCGTTGGTCGCCCTGGTAGTCGCACCGGTGTCGTACGCGACGCGCGCGAAACTCGTTTTCGCGTTCGTGGTGGGTGCCGCGATTGGCACTCTGGCCATCTTCGCATTCGCCGTCGCCGTCCTGGGAATCGACGGCGCACTCTACTTCGACACCATCATCCGGTATCCGCGCCGCTACGCGGCCGTGCCGCCGGATTACGGAACGATGGTGGCGTTCCTGAGAGACTTCGTGGTTTCGCCGCTGGCGGTCGTTCTGCTGATACCGCTGCTCGCGATCGGCCGGCGGCCTTTGGCATGGGTCGTGTATCTGAGTGTCTTCACGATGTTCGCCGGATGCGTCATCCCGCTCAAGAGCTATCCGCACTATTGGGTCAGCCTCATTCCATCGGCAGGACTCGCGTGGTGGCTGTTCGAGCGGCGCGATCCGGTCCCGCGCGCAATCGGGTCTCCGATCGCCGCCGCGATCCTGTCGTTTTTAGGCGTCTGCACTCTCGTGACGCTGGCTCGCGCTGCTTCCAACGACGGCTTCCACCGTCTCGATGAGGTCTGTGATCTCGTTCGGGAAGCGGGTCCAGAGGCCAGTCTGTTCGCGGCCGGGGAGCCGAGCGACTACGTGTACTTCCGAAGCGGATGTCGCGTGAGTAACCCGTACTTCTATGGCATGCAATTGGACTCGTACCACAACTCGATATTGCCTCGGCCGATCGAACGAATCGTCGAGAGCCATCTCGAAAAACCGCCCGACGTCATTGCCTTCAATATCGGCACGAGGCCGCCGTGGTACACTATGCCGACGACCACACGCATCTTCGAGGAGTTGCGCCGGCGGCATCGCTACGAACTCCTTGGGACGCGGCACGACTGGCAGGTTTGGCGACTGACGCAACGAATTGACGGTGACGGCTCATGACCTCGGTGATTATCGGAGCCGGGGCGACCGGGCTGGCCGCGGCTTACCTGCTCGCTCGCGCCGGGCACAAGGTCGTCGTCACCGAGTCGGCCGCGCAGCCGGGCGGGCTGTTGGCGACGTTCGACGCCGGCGGCGGTGCCCGGCTCGAATACTTCTACCATCACTTCTTCACGCACGACGCCGAGATCAACTGGCTCCTCGGCGAGTTGAAGCTGGCCGACCGCGTAGCGTTCCGCCCGACGGCGATGGGCGTCGCCCGCGGCGGGGCACTGCACCCCTTCGATGGCCTCCGCGATCTGTTGCGCTTCCGCCCGATCGGGATGGTGTCGCGGCTGCGCTTCGGCTTCAGCTCGGCCATGCTGGCGTACCTGCCGGGCTACGCCGACGCCGAATCGACGCCGGCCCTGCACTGGCTGGAGCGCTGGGCCGGCCGGGCGGCGACCGACGCGATCTGGCGGCCGCTGTTCGAGAGCAAGTTCGGCGACATCGCCGACCGGGTGCCGCTGGCGTGGATGGCCGGCCGGTTGCGGCAGCGGGCGCGCTCGCGCCGCGGCGGCGAGGAGCGGCTCGGCTACTTGGCCGGGTCGCTGCAAGTCCTCGTGGATACGCTCGTCGAGAACTTGCGCAGCCGCGGCGTCGTGCTGCACCTGGCGAACCCGGTGACGGCGATCCTGCGGGAGAACGGCCGCGTCGTCGGCGTGGCGCCGCCGGCCGGCGAGCTGCGCGGCGACGCGGTGCTGGCCACGACGCCGACGCCGGCGCTGGCCAACCTCGTGCGGCCGCTCGACGCGGCGTACGCCGCAGCACTCGACCGCATCGAGTACCTGGGCGCGATGTGTACGGTCCTGGCGCTGCGTAAGCCGCTGTCGAACATCTACTGGCTGAACGTGGCCGATCCTGGCTACGACTTCGGCGGCGTCATCGAACAGACGAACTTCGTGCCCGCGTCGGAGTACGGCGGCCGGCACCTGGTCTACCTGTCGCGCTACCTGACGACCGATAAGCCGCTGTGGTCGATGCCGGACGCAGAACTGGTGGATCGGCAGGTGACGCAGCTCGAACGGCTGTTCGGCAAGCCGGTGCGACCGGACGTGACGCAATCGTGGGTGTTCCGTGGCCGCTACGCCGCGCCGCGCACGGAGATCGGCTTCCACGAGCTGATCCCGGCGTTCCGCTCGCCGCTGGCCGGGCTGTTCGTGGCGACGATGAGCCACGTCTACCCGGACGAACGGAGCGTGAACAACAGCATCCGCGTGGCTGCCGAGGCGGTGCGGGCGCTGGGGTTGACCGACGTCGCCGACGCGGTGCCGCGAAATCTGAGCCTCTCGGCGAAGTACGGAGCGGCGTGACGCGGACCACCGCGACCGCTCGCGGCCCGAGGAGCCCCGAGCGTCCGCCCGCGGGCACGGGTCCACCGCGCCCGCACGCAACCCGCACCGCGGGCCCAACGCCACACGGATTCCGCTTGTACACGATCGTAAACGCCGGCTCCTTCCCATCGCCCATGTACATGCTGAAGTTGATAGTGTTGTCGTCGGGCATTTCGGAGACGGTCTTGTGCTTCGTCGGCTTACCGTCGTGGCCGGGGCCTTCGCCGGTCATGGTCAGCGTCTTCTTGGCCGCGTCGTAGTTGCCTTCCATCACCATCGGGCTGGTGGACATGCTGTCGAGCCACAGGCCGATGTACTTCTTCTTGTTCGCGTCGTAAGTGTCGTAGCCGCGGCCAGAGAACTTCATGCCACCGACGGAGCCCTCGAAGTCGCTGACCAGCCACAGACCGCCGAGGTCCATTTTGTAGGTGCAGGTCCCCTTGGATTCCTGGCCCATCATTTTCATGGTGGTGTCCCAGGTGCCCACCAGCTTTTTCAGTTGTTCGTGTTCCGGGCCGGGCTGGGCGGGCAGTTGGGCCAACACGACGGCCGGGGTTGCGAGGGCAGCGGCCAAGGTGGCCGCCAGGAACGCACGCACTTTCGTCATCGACGCACTCCACGGAAACGGGCGGCCGGTCGCACGGCACCCCGCCGCGCGACGGCCTCCCGACTGATTCGCAACGGTCGAGGCGAGATTTCGACGGACGTTGTACCCGATAGCCGTCCTGAACGGAAGCTCAGTTATCCTGACCGGCGAGCTTTCTGACGCCGGCATTGCACTGTAACCTCCGTGACGCCCCGCAACCCGCACGAAAGGCGAGCGCAAGAAAAACCCCCCCCCCCGGTACCTCAGCACCAACCGCAAATCCAACCCCA
>CAZNSL010000136.1:5298-9243 GCA_964574975.1 uncultured Alcaligenaceae bacterium
GCGGGCGGCCAACCTCACGCCCCCCCCCCCCCCCCGCGCCCCCGGGCGCCACGGAGGTTACAGATCGAGATCGGCGACAGAAATGCACGCCTACCGCGGCCGAACGGTCGCGCCGTCGGTCACGCGATCGCCGGGATGGACGATCACCGTCTCGCCG
This sequence comes from uncultured Alcaligenaceae bacterium, assembly GCA_964574975.1. Lineage (GTDB taxonomy): Bacteria > Planctomycetota > Planctomycetia > Gemmatales > Gemmataceae > JAXMAS01. Next base: position 5,456 of record CAZNSL010000136.1, read on the forward strand.
GCGGTCAGCCCATCGACGACTTCGGTCTCGCGCCCGTCGGTGTGATCGGACTTGATCGGCCGCAGGACCGCCCGGCCGTCGGCGACGACGTACACCGCCGCGGTGTCGCCGCGGGGGAACACGGCCCCGGCCGGCACCTTCAACACGTCCGCCGACTCCCAGACCACGATCCGCGCCTCGACGCGGTAGGCGTCGCCCAACCGCGGCCGGGTCGCCGGCGGGTCTACCAGGTCCGCGATGACGTTCACCCGCTGCTCCTCGATGCCGAGGGCCGACACTTTCAGGAACCCGCCCGGCTCCACGAGCCGCACGCGGGCCTTCAGCGGCGCGTTGCCGCCCCACTGCTCCAGTTCCACGGCCGCGCCGGGCGCGATCCGCACAGCGTCGCGGGATAGCACGTCGATCTCGACCTCCAGCTCGGCCACGTTGCCCAACTCCACCAGCCGCGTCCCCGCCGGGATCACCGCCTCGCTCTCTTGGGTAACCTTCAGCACCACTCCGTCGATCGGCGAACGCACCTCGAAGTGGTTCGCCTCGCCCGACGCGGTGGGGACGTAACGGGCCAGCGCCGCCCGCGCCTGCTGCAACTCGAAGCCGGCAACCGTCACGGCGAACTTGGCCGCCCGCATCTCCTCGCGGGTGATCATTTCGGCGTGCGTGACCTTGTCGATTTCCTCCTGCGTGCTGCCGCGGGCCGGGCCGAGCTGCCGCACCCGCGCCAGGTTCCGCACCTCCAGGTCGTGCGCCGCCTTGGCCCGGTCCTGCCGTGCCTTGGCCGACTCCACCGCCCCCTCCGCGGCCTTGGCCCGCGCCTCGGCAACGGCCCGCTCCCGCGGGTCGAGGAGCGCCGGCTCCACCGGTTCGATGACGGTCAGCACCGTCTTGCCCACCTCGACGCGGTCGCCGGGCTTCAGGACGATCCGCTGCGACCGGCCGAACACCGGGGCGGCCACGACGTAGCGCTCCTTGATCCGCGTCCGGCCGTCCTCGTCCACGGTGACGCGCATAGGGCCGCGGACGGCCGGAGCCACTTCCACCGGGACGGGAGCCGGCCACAGGGCGGCGACCAGCGTGGCCGCGACCGCCAGCCCGCCCGCCGCCCAGACGACCTTCCGCACTACTGGCCGCGCCATACTCGCACCCTTCTCGTTCCCTGGCTCTCCGCCCCTTCTCGTTCCCAGGCTCTGCCTGGGGACGCACGGTCTTGGCGGCTCCGCCGCCCGAACCCGCAGTGGCTCAACTAGCAACTCCGGGTGCGGCCGGCGGAGCCGGCGGTGCAGTGCGTTCCCAGGCGGAGCCTGGGAACGAGGGACCTCCCAGGCGGAGCCTGGGAACGAGGGAGCTTCACTCCCGCGACTTCAGGACCGCCACCAGGTCGAGCCGCGTCAGGCTCCGCCGCACCACCAATCCGGACAGCGCCGCGGCCACGAAGGTGACCGCCACCGCGAACCCGCACGTCGCCGCGCTCACCACCGCCGGGAACCGCTGCGTCTCCGTGTCCAGCGCCGTCGAGGCCAGCCAGACCATGCCGAAACCGATCGCCAGCCCGACCGGCACCGCCGCCGCCGTCAGCACGCCGAGTTCGCCCAGCAGGATGGTCGCAATCTCGCCGCGGGTGAACCCCAGCACGCGCAAGGTCGCCAGATCGCGGCTGCGCTCGGCCAGGGCGATGCGAGCGCTGTTGTACACGACGCCGAAGGCGATCACCGCCGCGAACGCCAGGTTGATCGCCTTCATCTTGAGTAGGTTCTCCGCCAGGATGTCCATGAAACTCTTGAGCGCCAGCTTCTTGACCAGGACGCCGGCCACCCGCGGGGTCTGCTTGAGTTCCGCGTACAACTCGTCCACGCGGTCGGCCTCGACGGCCAGGTGCGCCCCGGTGTACGCGTCGCCCTCCTTCATGAGCCGCTGGAGCGCGTCGAGCCGCATCAGGGCCGACGGCTCGGCGTAATCGTGGTACACGCCGGCCACCGGCACCGACCGCACCGGCCGCGCGCCCTCCAGTACTTCGACGGTGACGGCGTCTCCTGGCGCGACGCCGAGGACTTCGGCCAGCTTCGCGGACACGACCAATCCTTCGGGCGGCAACTCGACCGGCCGGCCAGTCTTCGCGTCCCGCGGCTGGCTGAGTTGCGCATCGGCCGTCCGGCCCTGGATGCCGAGCCGGCGCGAGCGGTTCTCGTAGCGCACCCGGGCAGCGACGCCGCGGAACGGCTCGGCGTAGCGCACGCCCGGCAGGTGCCGTAGCGCCGGCAGCACCCGCGCCGGGGCCGGCTCGACGAACGCCACCGTCACGTCCTGCTTCTGCGTGGCGAAGAACTGGAAGTCGATCACTTCGTCCACCGCGTCCTCGACGAAGTTGCCGAGCACGAGAATCGAGATGGCGAGCGCCATGCCCAGGCCGGTGAGCGCGGAGCGAACCGGCCGACGGGCGAGGTTGCGCAGCGTCATCCGCGCCACCGGCGACAGCCAGCCGCCGACCACGCGCTCCAGTCCGACGGGCCGATAGCGCGCCGGCGGCTCCGGACGCATCGCCTCGGCCGGCGGCAGCTTGGCGGCCGCACGGATCGCCCCGGCCGTGCCGACGATCGCCGCGCCGCCGCTGCCGGCCAGCGCCCAGACGACCACGCTGGGATCGAGCCGGTAGTCGAAGTGCGGGAAGCGGAAGAACTGGCTGTACATGCGGGTCGTGTCGTACCCCAGGTACGCGCCGACGGCCGTGCCGATCGCCAGCCCCGCGGCGACCAGGACGCCGACCAGGCCGAGGTAGTGCCCGGCCACGGCCCATCGGCCGTAGCCGAACGCCTTGAGCATGGCGATTTGCTCGCGCTGCGCTCCGACGACGCGGGTGACGGCCATGTTGAGGAGGAACGCCGCGACGCCGAGGAAGATCGACGGCGCGATCAAAGCCGACGCCCGGAGCTGCGCGATTTCGTTGGAGATGAACTTGTTCGATGTCTGCTCCGAGCGGTCGAACGCGCCCAACCCGCCGTAGGGCGCGATCAGGTCGTCGAGCTGCCGCAGCACCTCGCCCGGGGACGCGCCCGGCGCAAGGGCGAGGGCGAGGTCGTTGAACGCGCCGGTCATGTTGTACGCGGCGGCGAGTTCCTCGCGGCCCATCCAGAAGATGCCGAAGCGGCGATTGTCGGGGATGATCTCGCCCTCGCGGATCGGGTAGATGTACTCCGGCGACAGGGCGACGCCGACGATCTCGAGCGCCTGCCGCCGGCCGTTGATGACCGCGCGGATCGAGTCGCCGGGGCCGAGGCCGTGGGCGTCGGCGAACGCCTCGTTGACCATGACCTCGCCGGGCCGACCGCGCTCGACGCGCCGGCCGCGGCGCAGGTGCAGTTCGTTGAGGATCGGCGTCGGTCGTTCGGGAATCGAGACGAGCCGGCCGGTGGCGGGTTCGGTCAGCTTCGGCACGTCGAGCGTCACGTCCACGACGACGCGCGTCTGCACGCGGTTGACGCCGGGGATGGCAGCGACGCGGTCGGCCAGCGCTTCGGGGGCGCGCTTGAGTCGAGCGAAGACATCGGCGAAGCGGTAACGGTCGTAGTACGCGGCCTGGGTCTGTTCGAGCGAGCCGAGCGTGGACAGCGACATGACGAACGTACCGACGCCACCGGCGAGGACGAGGCTAATGGCGACCGCCTGGCCGCGCATGTGCCAGAGGTCGCGGACGAGTTTGCGGGTCAGGGCACGCATGGTCGGAGTACCGAGTGCTGAGTGGTGAGTGTGTTCTGTGGGCGCGCCGCCGAGCGGGGGGCGGGAACCCCCCGTGACAG
>CAZNSL010000136.1:9253-9688 GCA_964574975.1 uncultured Alcaligenaceae bacterium
GTGTGGGGGGTGGGGGGGGGGGCCCCCCCCCCCGCTCGGCAACGCTCCAACGCATACTCACCACTCCACCTCGCGGGCCGGCACCTTGGTCGCGTTGCGCCGCACCGACGCGATGCGGCCATCGGACAACTGCACCACCCGGTCGGCCATGCCGGCGATCGCCGCGTTGTGGGTGATGACGGCCGTCGTCGTGCCGAGTTCGCGGTTGACCCGCTCGACGGCCTCCAAGACGACGATGCCGGTATGCACATCGAGTGCCCCCGTCGGCTCGTCGCACAACAGCACCTCCGGCCGCTTGGCGATCGCCCGCGCGATCGCCACCCGCTGCTGCTCGCCGCCGGAGAGCTTGGCCGGGAAGTGGTCGCGGCGGTCGCTCAGGTTCACGAGCCGCAACGCTTCGTCGGGGTCGAGCGGGTCGCGGGCGATGTCCGTCAC
>CAZNSL010000137.1:0-9628 GCA_964574975.1 uncultured Alcaligenaceae bacterium
GCCGCGACGAGCGACAGCGTCGCGGCCCGCTTCGCCGTCGTTTGCAGAGCGACGGAACTGGTGCTGCTGAAGTCGGCCGCGCCGCCGGCCGGCGATGTCGCGGCGTGGGCGACGGCAGGGTATGTGGATGCGCACTTACCCACCGTTCTCGCCGGAGCGGAGACGGTTGTGCGAGCGGTTAGCTTACGGGACAGTGACCCATGACTCCCAGCACAATTCTCGATCTGATCGGCAACACGCCGCTCGTGCCCTTGCGCCACGTCGCGGCGGGGCTAGCGGTGCCGGTGCTGGCCAAGTGCGAGTTCCTCAACCCCGGCGGCAGCGTCAAGGACCGCATCGCCCTGGCCATCGTCGACGACGCCGAGGCCCGCGGCCTCCTGCGGCCCGGCGCGACGCTCGTCGAGGCGACGGCCGGAAACACCGGCATCGGCCTCGCGCTGGTCGCCGCAGCCCGCGGCTACAAGCTGGCGTGCGTGCTGCCGGCCAAGATGTCGGCCGACAAACGGGCTGCTCTCGCCGCCCTCGGCGCGGAGGTCATCGTGGTGCCGAACGCCCCGCCGTCGTCGCCGGACAACTTTCAGCAGGTCGCCCGCCGCCTCGCGGCCGAGCGCGGTTGGTTCCTTACCGACCAGTTCGTCAACCCCGCCAACCCGCGCGTCCACGAAACGACGACCGGCCCGGAGCTGCTGGCCCAGTGCGGCGGCCGAATCGGCGCGTTCGTCTGCGGCGTCGGCACCGGCGGCACCATCACCGGCGTCGGCCGCTGTCTCAAGGCCCGCGTGCCCGGCGTGAAGGTCGTCCTAGCCGATCCCGTCGGTTCGCGGTTGGCGCACCTGGCCGACCCAGCGGCGCACCCGGACCACGACGCGGCATACGCCGTCGAGGGCATCGGCGGCAGCGTCGCGCCGGCGGTGCTGGACCTGTCGATGATCGACGCGGCCGAGCGCGTGACGGATGCCGAGTCGTTCGCCGTGACGCGGCGGCTGTGGCGCGAGGAGGGCCTGCTGTGCGGCGGTTCGTCGGGCACGGCCGTCGCCGCGGCCCTGCGCGTCGCGGCCCGCGGCGACGTGGACGGACCGGTGGTCGTTCTGCTGCCCGACTCGTGGGACCGCTACGCCTCGCTGCCGTGGGCGCGCGAAGGTACAATGGGGCCATGAACACCACAGCCAACGGGGCGGCGTACCCGCACTTGGAGCGGCGGCCGGGGTCGAGCTACCGCCAATTGTTCGTCAAGGGCACGCGCCTCCGCGCGGAGATCGTCTACAGCCCGACGGTCCCGAAGGAGGACGGCGAGGTCCAGACGCCTGAGGAGGTCGCCGCCGACTACAACCTTCCGGTGGAAGCCGTCTACGACGCCATCCGCTACTGCGAGTCGGATCCGGTCGAAATCCGCATGGACCAGCGGCGGAGCGATTTGCTTTACGAGGCGCGGGGGGCGAACGACCCGGACTACCCGACGAACCCGGCGAAGCACCGCGCCGCTTTGCCGCCCGACACCTACCGTCGCATCGACGAACAGGTCGAGCGCGAGTTCGGACTCCGATGAACCTCTACCTCAACGACGATTCGGCGGACGGCGTGCTGGTCAAAATGCTCCGGGCCGCGGGACACGATGTCGTCGTTCCCGCCGACATCGACTACGCCGGCCGCGATGACCCGGAACACATGGGCCAGGCCATCGCTGGCGACCGCGTCCTGTTGACGAAGAACTACGACGACTTCTCGAAATTGCACGACCTGATCGACGTTTGCGGCGGCCACCATCCTGGCATCCTGGTCGTCCGTCAGGACAACGACAAGACGCGCGACATGACGCAGCGCGCCATCGTCGCCGCCATCGCCAACCTCATCGCTCACGGCACTTCGCTGCCCGACAGCTACCACTACCTCAATCACTACCGCTGACCGCCGCCGAAGGGTCGGGCGATGACGCGATTCCCGCCGGATTTCCGCCTCGGCGTCGCCGACGCCGACTTGCAAGTCATCGGCGAGGACGCCACCCGCGCCGCCGAGGGCAGCCTGCCGACCGCATGGGACGCCTTCGCCCGCGCCACCGGCCGCGCGACGCCCGGCGTCGGCGTCGATCGCTACCACCGCTGGGCCGAGGACATCGAACTGCTGCGCTCGCTGGGCGTGCGACACTACCGCACGTCCGTGTCGATGAGCCGGCTGCTCGCGCCGGATGGCGGCGTCAACGCGAAGGCCGTGGCGTGGTACCGCCGCTACTTCGCGGCGCTGCGCGCCGCCGGAGTCCGCATCTCGGCAACACTCTACCACTGGGAGCTGCCGCAGTTCCTCGCCGAGCGCGGCGGCTGGGCGAACCGCGAGACGGTGGACTGGTTTCTCCGCCACGCCCGTCACGCCGTGCGCGAACTCGGCGATCTCATCGACGAGTACTACCTCGTCAACGAGCCGTGGTGCGTCGCCATGCTCGGCCACTACCACGGCGTACACGCCCCCGGCGAGCGCAACCTGCACTCGGCGCTGCTGGCGGCGCACCACGTCCTGCTCGCCGTCGGTCTGGGGCTACGGGCCGTGCGCGAGGTCGCTTCGACGGCGGTCGTCGGTACCGTCTTCAACGCTGAGGCGTACACGGCCGCGTCGGAACATCCCGACGACTTGAGAGCACGCGACCTGGCCGACGGGCACTTCAACCGCTGGTTCATGGACCCGCTGTACCTCGGTTGCTACCCCGCGGACGTGTGCGATCTGTACCGCGACCACCTGCCCGCGTTCGCCGACGACGACCTGCGGGCCATTCGCGTCGGGGCCGAGTTAGACGCCTTCGGACTGAACTACTACTCCGGCAAATTCATCCGAGCCGACGCCGCATCGCCGTTCGGCTACGTTGCGGTGGACGTGCCGGGCCAACGCACCAACGACCTCGGCTGGCCGGTCGCGGTGCCGCCCGTGTACCCGGAAGGACTGTACGACGCGCTGGCGCAAATCTGGCATTCATACCGCGCGCACGGCCTGCGGCGGATCGACGTGACGGAGAACGGCTTCGCTCAGACCGGCGGCGACGACGCTCGGCGCATCGACTACCTGCGCGAGCACTTGCGGCAAGTTCGTCGCGCGATCCTGCACGGCATCCCCGTGAGAGCGTACTTCGTGTGGACGCTCATGGACAACTACGAGTGGCAGGAGGGCTACCGTCCGGAGTCGTGCTTCGGCCTCGTCCACGTGGACCGGACGACGCTAGCGCGGACGCCGAAGGCGAGCGCCGCGTGGTACGCGCAGGCGATCGCGGACCACGGCGTCGCAGACGATTAGCGCGTCGCCGTAGCGCTGATAGGTTCCGCCTGCCGGTCGGTATCCGAAGCGCTTTGGGTTCCGCCCGGCAGGCGGAACCTACCGAAGCACCTCGTTGTCCTTCGGGCCGCCGAGTGGCGGCAAAACCGGCTCGGCCGGCACTTCCGTTCAAGTCGCGTCGTAGTGGCAGACGATCCTAACGACAACCGTTTCGACCGCGCACGGAGGCGCAACCCCTATGCGACGGAACTTCCGCTCGTGGATGATGGCCGGTGCGCTGGCGGCCGCCGCTGGGCCGGTACGGGCCGACGAGCCGGTGTGGCGGAACCCGATCGCCGCGTCCAACGCCCTGACCGTGCCGCCGCCGGCCGCGCCGCGCGAGGCCAAGTCCGTCGTCGCCGTTGCGCCGGCCGAGAAGTCGCTGGCGCTGCCGGGGGCCGCTACCGTGACGGCATACGCGCCGCCGAAGCCGGTCGTCGTCGTGCCGCCGGTACCGCGCCCGGTCGTTATGGCCGCGCCGCCGATTGCCGCACGGACGCCCGTCGCTCTGCCGCCGACGACGGCTGTCATGGCCCCGCCGCCGCCGGTCGTTTGGTCGGCCCCGCGTGGCGAACGCTTCGTCGGCGGCCTGCCGGTATCGGAGCGGCCGATGGTGCCGTGCGAGCCGGTCAGCCCGCCTCCAGAGCGGCCGCGACCGCCTGTGACCACGACAACCGCGAAGCTGACTGCCGCGGCTGAGCCGGCGAAGCCACTGGCGACGTGTCGGATGTGCGAGCCGGGCGACGCGAAGCCGGCCGTCGTGGACGACACGATTTCCGCCGTGGTGCGCCGCGCCGGTACCGCCCCGGTGCGCCCGACGGACCCGGTCGCGTTGCGTCGAGCAGTCGCGGCTGCGTGCCACGAGGTTAGCGGCACCGTCGAAACGCAGGACCTCGGCGATAAGCAAGTCAAGGTAGCCGTCAGCGTGCCGTCGGCCCGCGAGTGGGCGCTGTTGTACGCTCGCTTACAAGGGCTGCCGGAGCTGGGCGATTACGGGCTGGTCGTGCAGGTGCGGGTGGGAAAGTGAGCCGAGAAAAGCGACCTGTCGCCACCGCGTCGGCCTTGCGTTTTCCCGCCGGATTGCGTCTCCAATCCATTCGGTGGTCCTGCCGCGCGGCGTGCGGCCTCGGCGAGCGACAGGCGGTCAGGGAAGGAACGTGACCTGGTCGGTATAGTGGTCGGAGTCTCCGGCGTGGGCGATCAGTGCCTATGCGAGAACGAGGTCGTGCAACTGGGCACCCGAACTGCCCTCGAAGCGGATTTCCCCCAGAGAACCGCGCTTCAGGCAATCGGGCAGCGTCATGGCGCGACCTCCTCGCAACAGGGGCATTGTACCAACTCGGTCACGCCCGCACCGCCACCGCGGCGTCCGTCGCCTTCGGCACCTGGCCCTTCAGCACCGGCCAGACGCCGAACGTCATCACCAGCCACAAGACGACCGCTAGCCCCAGCGCGTGGCCCCACTGGTAGTTCAGCACCAGCCCGAAGCACAGCCACCACACGAGCAGGTGCGTCAGGGCCAGAAACACGTTGCCCAACAGCAGGCTCCAGCGCGTCGCGCGGACGGTGCCGAGATCGTTCTCCGTCATCGCCTCGCCGGTCGCCGCGTCGACGAAGCGCAGAGGCCGGCCCTCCTCGATGCGGTAGGTGCCGTCCGGATTCATCTCCGCGTCGAAGCGGCGCGACGTGCCTTGGTCGTCGACGACGACGGCCAGCGCCATGCCGCGGTCTGTGACGCGGGCCCACGGCCGACCGTCGGCGTCGCGGTACACCGGCCGGCCGCGGTCGCCACGACCGCGGGTGTACTCCTCGCTGCGGACGCCCGTGTCGCCCTTGCGTTCGGTCGTGAGCTTCGGGAACTCCGTGGCCTCGACGGGGCTGAACGCCAGCGGCGTGTCGTACCGGCCGGGGTAGAACCGCTCCAGGGCGCACCAACCGGCCAGGAAGCCGCCGGCGATCAGGCCGGCGAGCGGAGCGCGCCACGGCAGCCCCTCGGCGGGGGCGCTGTAGAGGACGCCGTAGATGAGTCCGGTCAGGGCGGCGAAGATGACGGTGCAGCCGACGACCGCGAGGGCGGCCAGGAGCGCGAGTCCGAGCATGGCGTGGACCTCCGGCGGATAGCTTACGAGTCGCCGGGATTACGCCACCTCCTCGCACACCACGACACGGCCCGCCCGACGCGCCGACTCGTACACGTCGAAGAGTTGATCCCAGGCGTCGCGCGCGTCGGCCAGCACTTCCGCGGCGTCGTCGCCGGGGTCCACGCGAATGGCGTCCGCGGCCCACGCATCCACGTTGACGGATGCGAGGGCCGCCGCTAGATCGGCCACGTCGCCGATGTCGCACAAACTGGCGTGGCCGGGCCGGTAGCGCACCCCGGCAAACGCGAGGTCGCGGCGGCCGTGGTAGGCGGCTCGCACGGTTTCGTCCGGCCCGAGGAGGTCGGCGAGGACGGTGCGGGCGTCGGGGACATCGGGCACGTCGGCCGCGGCGTAGAGCAAAAGTTCGCCGACGAGGTGCCGCCAGACGCGGCGGTCGAACGGCAGTTCGCCGGCCCGGCGCACGAGCGGCTGTTCGTCGGCGGTGAGGCGGTAGCGCTCGGCGAAGGCGTCGAAGGTTGGCGCGAGTTCGGCGGCGAGCGCGGCCAGAGGTGCGAAGGTGCGGCGGTGCCAGCTCGCGGCGGCGGCCGGCGTCAGGCGGTCGTGGACGAAGGCAGCGTCGTGGACGAGGAGGAGGAGCATGTCACTCGAAGAACCGCCGCACCGGCACGGCGAAGCCGGGCAGCACGTCGGGCAGCGTCAGATCGTCGCCGTTGTGCAACCGCTGCGGGAGTTCGTCGGGCCGGTAGACGGCGACGGCTTCGATCATCGGATCGAACACGAGCGTCACGGATACGCCCGCTTCCAGGTATTCGCTCACCTTCTTGGTGACGGCCTTCGGGCGATTCGTGGGCGACAACACCTCGACGGCTAAGTCGGGGACGACTTCGAGTGCGCCGACCGGCGTCGGCTGGTCCTTCGGTAGTCGGGCGTAGCTGTAGAACGCCACATCGGGGCCGCGCACCGTCGCTGGGTTGCGCGACACGACGAAGAACGTGTCATTGCCAAACACCCGCCCCAGCGAGTTCGCCTCAACGAATTCATCGAGGAAGCGGCCAGCCTTGATGCACGCCTTTCCGTGTCGCCCGCCTGGCATGTCGCACCTCACGATCCGACCTTCGACGAGTTCGATCTCCTTGTCGTGGACGTGCTTATCCAGGAACTCGTCCACCGTCATCAGTGTCTCGGCCGCCGTCGACATCGTCGTGTCCTCCTCGCCGCGGACTATACCACACGCGCCGTCGCCGTCGCCAGCCGGGTTGGCCGCCAGCGGTCGCGACGGACATCATCCCTCCGCATCAATCGATATCGAAGCCTCGCAATGCACGTTCGTCACTTCGCCTTCTCGAAGACGATGACGTGCTGCCACGGCAGGCCGGCGTGCGTCTTGACGTGCTTCAGCGGGAACGGCGTCATCTCCTTGATCACCTGCTTCTCGCTCATCTTGTGGACCAGCTTGATCGGTACGTCCTCGTCCTCCAGGCGGTACTCGACGAACACCAGCCGGCCGCCGGGCTTGAGCGCCTTCACCATCGCCGCGGTCATCTCGTAGGGGTGCGAGAACTCGTGGTACACGTCCACCATCAGGATCGCGTCCACGGCCGCGGCCGGCAGCTTCGGGTCGCTGACCGTGCCCATCACCGGCTCGACATTCTTGACGCCCGCGTCCTTCGCCTTCTTGCGGATCAGGGCGAGCATCTCCGGCTGGATGTCCACGGCCAGCACCTTGCCTTTGCCGGTAAGCTTGGCGGCGAGGCGGAACGTCAGGTAGCCGCTGCCGGCTCCGACATCGGCAACGACCTCGTCGGGCCTCAGTTGCAGGATTTCGAGGAGCTTGGCCGGCTGCTCCTCCTTTTCGCGCTCGGGGCGGTCGAGCCAGCCGGCCGCCTCGTGGCCCATGATCAGGGCGATCTCGCGGCCCATATAGAACTTGCCGGTGCCGTTGGGGTCGTGGTGGCGGCGGAACTCGTAGCGCGGTGGATCGGCCGCCAGCGCGGAGACGGCGGCGAGCAGGAGCAGCAGGATGCGGCGCATCGGTGAGGGCCCTCGCGGCGGGGCAGTCGGGGTTGATGCTACCGCGCAGCGACGTATACCGAAAGGGTCCCACGACTCGGAGGAGTGGAATGAGCCAGGAATTCAACCCGCACGGTCACGACAGTAAGCCGACCGGCGATCTCCGACACCCGTACTCGCACCATGAGCTGGAACTGTTCCAGAGGGAGGATCGGACGGCGGCGCGGGCGATCATCACGCTGATGCTCGGCGTGTTCTCGATCGGCCTGTTCGGCAGCATCGCCGTCGTGTACGCCATCGCCAGCTGATTTCGCTAGACTCACTGACGAGACAGGTTCGCGCTCCACTGCGGGGCGCGGCGAAGAGGGAAGCCGGTGTAAGTCCGGCGCGGGGCCGCCGCTGTATTCGGCCAGGCCCGCGGACAAATCCCGCCACTGGGGCGACGCTCCGGGAAGGCGAGCCGCGGGCCGTTACGAGCCGAGAGCCAGAAGACCTGCCTGTCATCGCGATCCGTCACCCACATCTGCCCGAGCCGGCAGGGAAGGTCGAGATGACTCTACGCTCCCGGGCGAACCGCCCCGCGTTCAGCCTCATCGAACTGCTCGTCGTCATCGCCATCGTCGGCACGCTCGTCGGCCTGCTGCTGCCGGCCGTGCAAAAAGTGCGCGAGGCGGCCAGTGCCGCCCGCTGCAAGAACAACCTGCACCAGATCGGCCTCGCCCTGCACGGCCACCTAGCCGCCCGCGACGCGTTCCCGCCCGGTGGCGTCGAGTGGCGGCCGCCCGGCAACGCGACCCAGCGGCAACTCGCCTGGAGCGCGTACCTGCTGCCGTACCTCGAACAGGACACGCTCTACCGCCGTCTCGACCTCGCCACGCCGTTCGACAGCCCACAGAACGCCGCGGCCGCGGCGGTCGTGTTGCCCGTGTACCTGTGCCCCACGTCGCCGCGCGAGTCGCCGCTCAGCCAGGGCCGCGGCGCGAGCGACTACGGCGGCCTCTACGGCGAGCGGATCGCGTCGCCCAACAACCCGCCAAAGGGGGCCATGATCTACGACCGCGCGTTCACCGTGGCCGACATCGCCGACGGCACCGCGACGACGCTGTTCGTCGGCGAGGACACGCGCTGGCTGGAGATGCAGTGGATCAACGGGGCGAACCTGTTCGACCAGGCGTTCGCCATCAACCGCGCCCCGGCGTTCGAGAACGATCTGCGAAGCGACCACCCCGGCGGCGCTCACGTCCTGTTCGGCGACGGCTCGGCCCGGTTCCTGCGGGAAACGCTGGAACTGCCGACGCTCGCCGCCATCTGTTCCCGCGCCGGCGGTGAGCCGGTCGGGGTCGTCGAGTAATTTCCTAACTGGAGGACCGTTCCATGCGCACGTTCCCGTGCGTCGTTCCGTGCGTTCTGTTGGCCGCTGCTGTGGCGCGAGCGCAGGTCGTCGACTTCGAGGACCTCGGCCTACCGGCGAATTCGTTCGCCAACGGCTCGGCCAACGTCGTGCCGCCGGCCACTGTCTCGACGGTACCGTTCGTCAGCCGCGGCGCGGCCTTCAACAACCGCTACGATTCGGCCTTCGGCGGCACCTGGGCCGGCTGGTCGATTTCCTCGACGACGGACGTCACGACGCCCGGCTTCGGGAACCAGTACAGCGCCTACCGACTGCCCGGCGGCGGCGGCGACGGCTCGGCGACCTACGGCGTCGCCTTCCAGGATGTCTTTACGCCGGTGACGCCGACCATCGACTTGCCGGCCGGCTTGCGACCGCTCTCCGTGCGGCTCACCAACACGACGTACGCGGCACTGTCGATGCGCGACGGCGACGGCTTCGCCAAGCGATTCGGCGGCCCGACCGGCAACGACCCGGACTTCTTCCGCGCGACGGTGCGCGGCTTCGACGCCTTCGGCACGCCGACTGGGCAGACGGAGTTCTTCCTGGCCGACTATCGCTTCGCCAACAATTCGCAGGACTACATCGTGTCGCAGTGGACAACGGTCGACCTGACGCCGCTCGGCGGGGCGGCGCGCCTGACGTTCCTACTCGACTCGACGGACAACGGGCAGTTCGGCATGAACACGCCGGCGTACTTCGCTCTCGATAACCTGACGGTCGCGCCGGTGCCGGAGCCGGGGGCGATCTGGCTGTGCGGGCTGGCTACGGCGCTCGTTTGGCGGAAGAAATAGCCACAGATGAACACAGATAAACACAGATTAATACAAGAAAT
>CAZNSL010000138.1:0-4850 GCA_964574975.1 uncultured Alcaligenaceae bacterium
TCGGAGGCCCGCGGCGCGGCGGCCATCGAACGGGAACTGGCACATCTGAACACAGCCGCCGGTCACGCCGTCAACCGCGGACTTCACGTCAACCTCGGTCACGGCTTGAACTACGACAATACGCGCGCCGTTCTCGCGGTACCCGGCGTGGAGGAATTGAACATCGGCCACAGCATCGTCGCCCGCGCCGTCCTCGTCGGGATGGTTCGTGCCGTCCGCGACATGGCCGACATCATTGGCGGGTGACTACGGCCGCTTGTTCAACTCGGCAAGGAGCTTGATCGCATCGGCGTGCTTCTGATCGGCAGCCTTGCGCAGCCAGAAGCGCGCTTGGCGGACATCGGCCGTCACGCCCTGGCCCTTGGCGAAGCACCAACCGAGTAGGTACTGGGCGTGCGCGTTGCCCTTCTCGGCCGATTGACGGAAAAACCTCGCTCCTTCCTCCAGGCTCTTCGTCAGTCCGCCGCGTCCTTCGGCATGCATTCGTCCGAGGTAGTAGATAGCCGCCGGCTCACCGTGTTCGGAAGCACGGCGATACCATTTGAGGGCTTCGACTTCGCTCTTTTTCGTGCCGAGTCCTTTTTCGCACGCCCGGCCGAGGTGCGCTGCGGCGACGGCGTGTCCCTGTGTGGCCGCCTTGCGAAGCCAATTGACGCCGTCGGCTTGGTCTTTCGAGACGCCGAAACCGTTGAACAACATCAGCCCAAGAGCCGCTTGTGCTGCTGGCAACGACTGGTCTGCGGCCTTGCGGTACCAGGTCACGGCCTCGGCCTCGTTCTTCGCCAAGCCACGGCCGGTGGCGAGCAAGTCGGCCAATTTGTACTGGCCTCCGGCGTCGCCCTGGACCGCGGCCTTGCGATACCATTCGGCCGCCTGCTTCTCGTCCTTAACCAACTTGCCTCGTCCCGATTCGAGCATGAAGCCATAGCTTGTTTGAGCGGCCGGCAGCCCCTTCTGGGCGGCGAGGCGATACCACTTGACGGCTTCAACGTCATCTTTCGCCGTGCCGCGCCCGGCCTCGCACAGCGCTCCAAGGACGTTCGCCGCTTCGACTTGGTTTCGGCCCGCTGCTTTGCGGAGCCAACCGACGGCATCAGAGTCGTTGCGCGGGATGCCCTGGCCGTCGAGGAGGGCCATGCCGAGGTACGCCATCGCGTCGGCATTGTTCTTGCCCGCTGCTTTGCGGTAGAGCTCGACGGCCTTGGCCTCGTCCTTCGTCACACCGCGACCGTGCATGTGCATTCGGCCCAGCGCGACCAGGGCTGGCGTCACGTTGGCCTCGGCCGCTTCCTGGTAGAGCCGGGCGGCCTCTGCGGGATTTCGCGTTCCCCCGTCGCCGTTGTCGTAGCTCAGTGCGAGTTTGTACGCGGCTGGCTTGCTGCCGCGCTCGTATGCCTCGCGGAACCATTTCTCGGCCTCCATCGGTTCCTTGGCGACGCCGCGGCCGGATTCGTACATGAGTGCCAGACGGAACAGTCCTTCTGACGAACCCTGTTCGGCTGCCTCCTTGACCCACTTGAAGGCTTCGGTGTCGCTCTTTGCGACTCCGCGGCCGCGCTCGAAGCAGGTGGCAAGGCGCAGCTGCGAATCGCGGTCGCCTTTTTCTGCGGCTAACGTCAACAGCCTCGCGCCCTCGGCCTCGTCCTTGGCGACACCCCTGCCAATGACCAAGGCATGACCGAGTTCACCGCGGGCGCGCGGGAAGTCCTTGTCGGCGGCTCGGCGGAACCAGGCGACGGCTTCCGCCGCATCCTTCTCGATTCCGAGGCCGGCCATGTACGCTAGGCCGAGGTTGGTCATGGCCGGGGCGCTGCCGCGGTCGGCCGCGAGCCGATACAGGCGAACCGCCTCGGCGGGGTCGGCCGACACGCCGCGTCCCTTCTGGTACTTCACGGCTAGTGCGTTGCAAGCGGAAATGTGGCCCTGGTCCGCGGCGAGCTTCGCCCACCGCGCCGACTCCTCCTCGTTCGTTTCGATGCCTTGACCGAAGGCGTAGGCGACCGACAAGCGGAACTGCGAGTCGGCGTCGCCCTGTTCGGCTGCCTTGCGAAACCAGCCGAGCGCTTCGCCGAGGTCGTATGGAACGTCGGCCCCTTGGAAGTAACGGCGGGCCAGTTCGCGCTGGGCCCACAACTCGCCGGCCTCGGCAAACGGGCGGTATTTCTTGACCAACTCGGCCGGCGGCAGCAGTGGCTCGACCGTCACCTTGACCGTCAACGGTTGGCCGTCGCGCAGTAGGCCGACTTCGAGCGTCGCGACCGGCTCGGCCTCGGTCAGTGCTAGCGAGAAGTCCGCGGACTTCACCACCGGCTTGCCGTTGACCGACACGACCACGTCGTCCTTGCGCAGGCCGCCACGCTCGGCGGGACTGTCGGCAAAGACGCCCAAAATGCGTGCTCCCTCGGCTTTCGGCAGGTGCAATTTCACGGCTGTCTCGGCCGTCACGCCCTGGTGGTGCGTACCGAAATACGTCCGTCGCCGCGCCCGCAAGTCGACCAGCGGGAAGTTGCGAGTGTTCGACACGAGGACCGGTTGCTGCACCTTGGCGTACTTGGCTCGGACGTAATCCGGCACCTTCTTGCCTAAGTACTGGGACATCTCGTTGACGCTCACCTGTCCGTCGCGGTCGATGTCGGCCTCACCCTTCATCGCCAGGATCAGGAAGTGAAAGAAGACGCCGTGGTGCAGTTCGGAGTCCTCGAACGCTTGCTCGTTGTCTGAGCAACTGAACAACGCAGCCACGTTACCGCGCTCGGCCGCTGGCTTCGGCCGGGAGGCCGACGCCACGACGGCGGTCTTCGAGCGTGAGTTGGCCAGTACGGGGTCATCGCGGCAGGCGTCGGAGATCAAGAGCTTGACGCCAGCCTGGCACTTGTCCAACTCGCCGTAAACCTCGGTGAGCGAAACGAGCGATTCCTTGTCGTCGAGCCGTGCGTCGATCGGGCAGAAATACTGCTCCGGCGATGTGCGGAACTGTAAACCGTGCCCGGCCACGGCAACGAGAACGCTGTCGCCCTTGGAACGGTTGCGAAGCAGCAGTTGCAACTCGTTGCGGATGTTCGCGCCCGATGGGAAATAGCGTGGGTCGTCGGCTGCTTGCGTTAGCGTCAGGATGACGACGTTCTTCGGCTTGTACCCCGAATCGAGTAGCACCTGGGCGAACTTCATCACGTCCGCCTCGGCGTATTCCAGGGCACGTAGGTCACTGTTCGACTGGTACTTGCTGACGCCCACGAGGAGTGCATACTTATCGCCGCTTGGACCCTGAGCCGGTTGCGCGGACATAGGGAGGGCGGAGGTGAGGAGAGCCGCGGTGGCGAGCCAGCGAACGGACACGGTGTACCCTCCGGAGAGCGACACAATTACCCCGGCCACCGCAGTGCGGCCAGCTCACACAGGTGAACGGACTGGTACGTCACTTCTGCCCGACTGGAGTTCACCCAGTGTTGCCGAGGCCCGGATCAGGCCGCCACCTTGGGGTTACGGCGATTCCAGGGCGCAGGCGGTTCGGCTCCTGCCGGGCCGGCCCCGCTAACGGCGATTCACCCGAGCTGGGCGGACCTTCCCCAGGGGTGCGCCACCCGATCCAGGAATTCCAGGGGATTCTCAACCGCAAGGACTTACGGCAAGTCCAACACTGGGTGAACTCCAGCTGCCCGACGCTTGACCGCGGGCCGCTTGCGTGAGAATATAGTAGCTGTCTTCACCCGCCAGCCGCACCGCTTTTCGAGGCGTCATGTCGGACCGCCGTTTCGGCCTTTGGCTCATCGGTGCCCTCGGAGGCGTCGGCTCGACCGCCGCCCTTGGCCTCTCCGCGCTCCGGCGTGGATTGACCGACTCAACGGCCCTGGTCACCGGTCTTCCCGAGTTCGAACCGCTCGGTCTCGTCGGCTTCCACCAGTTCGTCGTCGGCGGGCACGATATCCGCCGTGGCGGCTTCGCCGCCAGCGTCCAGGCCCTCGCCCGAGGGTCGAGCGTGTTCGACCCGAAGACCGTGGAAGCTTGCGTCGGCGACCTCGGTGAGTGGGGCGAAAACGTCCGTCCCGGGACACTGCTCAACAGCGGCCACACCATCGCGGGCCTTGCCGACCGACCGGACTTGCCGGTGGCCGACACACCACGCGGGGCCATCGACCGCATCCAGGCCGACCTTCGCGAGTTTGCCGAACGTCACCAACTCACCGATATCGCAGTCGTCAATGTCGCATCGACCGAGCCGCGGTGCGAGTCGCGTCCGGAACACGACGATCTCGCACGACTCCGCGACGCCCTCGGCCGCGGCGACGCCGATGTTTTGCCGCTTAGCTCTCTCTACGCCTATGCGGCGCTCGATTTGGGCTATCCCTACGTCAACTTTACGCCGAGTACCGGAGCGACCTTGCCGGCGCTCATCGAACTGGCATCCCGCCGCAAAGCCCCGGTCGCCGGGCAGGACGGCAAGACGGGGGAAACGCTGTTAAAAACCGTCCTCGCCCCGATGTTCGCCCGACGCAATCTCCGCATTCTGAGTTGGGTCGGTCACAACATTCTCGGCAACCGCGACGGACTGGTGCTGAACGACCCGGTGAACAAGGAGGCGAAGTTACGCTCGAAGGACCATGTCGTCGCAGAAATCGTCGGCTACGCGCCGCAGACGCATACGTCGATCGAGTATGTCGAATCGCTCGACGACTGGAAAACGGCGTGGGACCACGTCCACTTTCGCGGCTTCCTCGGCGTGAAAATGGCAATGCAGGTGACGTGGCAGGGATGTGACTCCGTGTTGGCCGCACCCCTGGTCATCGACTTGGCACGGTTGGCGCTCGACGCCAAGCGCCGGGGGTCGTTCGGCGTCCAGGACCACCTGAGTT
>CAZNSL010000138.1:4860-9600 GCA_964574975.1 uncultured Alcaligenaceae bacterium
AAGAGTCCGATGGGCGACACGGAACACGACTTCTTCCGTCAGCGCGCTCGCCTCGACGACTACATCCGGAAGGTGAGTGCTACGTGAGCGCTGCCGAGTTTCGCCTCGCTTTTAGCACCAACGCCTACCTGAACTACTCCTTCGACGAGGCCGTGACGCGTCTCGCGGGCATCGGTTACCGCGCCGTCGAAATCATGGCCGACGTGCCGCACGCCTGGCCAGCGTACCTACTACCGGACCAGAAGCGGGCGATCCGCGCGGCCCTCGACCGCAACGGCCTGGCTATCTCGAACGTCAACGCGTTCATGATGCATGCCGTCGACGACTCGCGGCAAAAGTATTGGCACCCGTCGTGGATCGAACCCGATCCGCATTACCGACGGGTCCGCATCGACCACACGCGGCGGGCGTTGACCTTAGCGAAGGAACTCGGTGCGACCTGCATCACCACCGAACCGGGTGGCCCGGTCGAGCCGGGTGCGTCGTGGCGAGCGGCATTGATGCTGTTCGTCGAGATGCTCAAACCCGTGGCCGACCACGCGGAGAACGAGGGCGTCTTGCTACTCGTCGAACCGGAACCGGGGCTTTTGATCGAAACCTCGGACCAGTTCGAAGAGTTCATGAGCCACGTCGATTCACCGGCGGTCGGGTTGAACTTCGATGTCGGCCACATGTACTGCGTCGGCGAAGACCCGGCGGCGTCGTTGCGGCGGTTGGCGAAGTACGTGCGCCACGTTCACCTCGAAGACATCGCCGCCACCCGCGTTCACGCCCACCTGGTCCCCGGCGAGGGGGCCATCGATTTTGCTGCGACGCTACGTGCGGTTCGGGAAATCTCCTATAACGGATGGTTAACGGTCGAGCTTTACCCGTACGTGGACGACCCGGATCGGGCGGCCGCGACGGCGCTCGAACGCATCCGAACCGTCGAAGCGAACCTCTGAGTTTCATCCCGAGACGAGGGTAGGATCATGGCCCCATTCGCTCTCCGCTTGACGTTAGTCACCGCGTTTGTGTCAGCAATCGTTGCCCCTTCCGCCCGTGCCGGCGTCATCGCGGGGTTCGACCCCGTGCGGAACAACCGCTTTCTGGACTTCTCCACGAATACGACCAATCCGACCGAGAATCCGAACTTCTTCCTCTCGGCCTACGATTTCTCCGGCGTTGGTTGGTTCACTCCGGGTCTGACGGTCGGCACCGGACTTCACGTGACCATGATCGACGACCGACATTTCATCGGTGCCGCTCACGTGGCTCAGATCGCACCGGGTGCGACATTATTTTTCCGCTCGGCTGGCCCGAACCCCACGACGCTGACCCGCGTCGTTTCCAGCATACAACAGGTACCCAACGCGAATAACACATCTTCCGATGTACTTCTCGGCACGTTAGCCGTACCGTTCACGCCGGCCGACCGGATCGCGTCGTACGCCATCCCTTCGTCGCTCGTCACATCGACGTACAACAACCAGCAGATTTTCAACTACGACCAGAACGGATCGCTCGGCCGCAACAACATTGGTGGTTCGTCGATTCTCGGTCCCAGCAACGGCTTCGCGCCGTACGGGACGGGCAATTTCGCCAACACCGGCAATACGCGCTACTTCATCTACGACGACGATACAGGCTTCAACGACGATGCCTTCCCCGGCTACGTACCTCCGCTGGATCGCGACGAGTTTCACGTGGTCGGTGGCGACTCTGGCTCGCCGTCCTTCCTTCCGGTCGGCAATACGCTCCAACTCGTCGGATCGCATTATGCCCTTTTCAGCAACGGTTCGAATATCAACATTTCGGTCGATAGTTTCCTTCCCGACTACCGCGATCGGATCCTCGCACTTACGGTCCCCGAACCGTCGTCGCTCGCCCTCATCGTCGGGGCCTCCGTCGCCTTCTGGGCACGGCGACGGGCCACGCGGAAGGTTGCTTGAACGGTTCGGAGAGGCACATGCATCCGCCCAGGTTCGCCCATCGCGCAGTCGCGGCTGTGGTGACTGCGGTCGTCGCCGCTGGCTGTGTACCTGCCGGTGTGATCTACGGATACGACCCAGCAACATTGCCGAGTCACACCATCTACGACATTTACTCGGCCGAGTACGGCTTTCCGAGCCCGGTGCGCAACACCGCGCAGCAATTCATCGCCGCTGGCTACGACCTGACTGGTCTCGGCTACGGCCGTACGGCTGATCAGGCGATCACGCTGATTACGCCGAGGCACTTCCTCCTGTCCGCCCACGTCGCCCAAGGCGACAACGCTCCGACGCAGGTTCGTTTCGTCGGCGGTGACGGTATCCTTCGGACGTATGCAGTCGCTAGTCTCGCCAGCGTGCCGACCGGTACCTTCAATGGCACGACGCTTCCCAACCAGACATCCGACCTGATGTTGGGAACGCTGGCCGACCCGATCCCGTCTGCCCACGGCGTCGTGCCGTTCCTGGTCGCCTCCGCTCCGAACCTCGACTACGCCGGCACGGTGCCGCCCGACAATGACTTCACCAAACGACCGCTCTTCGCGACGGGCATCAACTTCGACTATGCCAACCCGTTCGCCAATAACGTCGTCAGCCCGGTTATCGGCAACAACTTCTTCCGGCGAGGTCCGTATCGCGCCCAGGATGACTCGAACCACTCGACGGTGGTGTTCAACTACGACGATTCGCACGACCCAGGCACGTTCCGCGCGGTCGAGGGCGACTCCGGCTGGCCGTCGTTCGTGTCCGTCGGCGGCAAACTAGCGTTGCTCGGATTGCATTACGATGTCACCTCTCCCGCTTCGGGAATGGTCGCCGTCGATACTTTCGTGCCGTACTACGTTCCGGCGATCGATGCCGCGATTGGTCCGAACTACACGGTTGGGCTAATCGCGATCCCCGAGCCGTCGTCGGCTCTGTTCGGCCTGGCTACCATCGGGTTGTACATCGTGCGTCGACGCCGGTGGCGTAACTCGTGAGTCGAAAACTCCTCGCTTACGCGCAGTTGTTGCGCCTCCCCAACGTTTTCACCGCACTGGCGGACATTGGACTTGGCTGGTTCGTGACCGGCGGTGCGTGGCCACGCGTTGCTGCCGTGGTTTTAGCGTCCGCCTGTTGCTACTGCGCCGGCATGGTTTGGAACGATGTTTTCGACATCGAACAGGATGCCCGCGAACGGCCGTTCCGCCCGCTGCCTTCGGGCCGCGTTTCGCTGTCCACGGCGCGCCGACTCGGCTTGGCACTTTTCGCCGCGGCGCTCGCGTTCGGGGCAGTCGCCGGCACCAAGTCTTTCGCGGTCACCGCGGCCATCGTTGTTGCCGTTCTGCTGTACGACAGCAAACTGAAACGGACGTGGGCCGGGCCGCTCGGCATGGGCGCGTGTCGATTTCTCAACGTCCTCTTGGGTCTATCTGTCGCACCGGCCGACGCCGTGCCTTGGCTGCTGAGAATCCACCTCGCGTCTATCGTTGGCATCTACATTGTGGGCGTGACGTGGTTCGCGCGAACCGAGGCGAGAACCAGCGATGCTGGCCAACTCTGGAAAGGCGCAATCGTGATGGCGACAGCCCTGGGGCTGGCGCTCCTGCTGCCGCTCCACCGCGAAGCGGGTGCGGGTTCGCCGCTATTCGTCTACGTGCTGGTGGCATTCGCTTTGTACCTGTCGCGGCCGGTACTGGCAGCGATCCGCCGGCCGGAGCCGGCGACGGTACCGCCCGCGGTCAAGCGGGCTGTCCTCGGGCTTATCGTCCTTGACGCCGCATTGGCGTGCGGTCTAGCCGGTTCGCCGGGGCTGGCACTCGTGCTCCTGTTGCCGCCGGCACTGTGGCTCGGACAATGGGTGTACTCGACCTGAGGCAGTAGGAGTCAACCATGCACGCGATGAAGCTGGGACTGGCGATTGTCGCCGCGTCGATCGTTCTGACGGTCTGGGCGGCCATCGCCGCCGAGGCACCCGATGCGCTGAGTCGCGCGAGGGCATTCATCGCCGACCACGAGGCGAAAGTCCGTCCGCTCGAAATCAAGTCCAACCTCGCCTGGTGGCGGGCGAACACGTCCGGACAGGACGCCGACTATAAGGCCAAGGAGGCGGCCCAGAACAAGCTCGATGAGATACTCGCCGATCCGAAGGCGTTCGCCGAACTCAAGAACCTCCGGGCGGCCGTTGACGCCGGGACCATCCCGGACAAGCTGGTCGCCCGAAGCATCGTTCTGATGCACCTGCAATACTTGGAGAAGCAAGTCGAGCCGGCGTTGCTCAAGCGGATGACGGCCAAAGCGAACGCGGTCGAGAAAGCGTTCAACAACTATCGCGCGGTCGTCGATGGCAAGCAGATGACCGACAGCGAGGTCCGCAAGGTTCTGAAGGAATCGACCAACTCGGAGCGCCGCCGCGCCGTGTGGGAGGCGAGCAAGGGCGTCGGCGACGCCGTCGCCAGCGATCTTGCGGAGCTAGTGGCCCTGCGCAACGAGGCGGCCGTCAAGCTCGGCTACAAGAACTTCCACGCTCTGTACCTCGCCCTCAATGAGCAAGACGCCGACGCTCTCCTGAAGCTATTCGACGAACTGGACGAACTGACGCGCGAGCCGTTCCGGGCGGCCAAAGCGGAAATCGATGGCAAACTCGCCGCAAAGAGCAACGTCCAGGTCGGCGACCTGCGCCCGTGGCACTACCACGACCCCTTCTTCCAGGAGTCGCCCGCCGTCTTCGACGCCAACCTCGATGCCCCGTTCGCCAAGGCAGACTTGCTGAAAATCTGCCGCGACTTCT
>CAZNSL010000139.1:0-9599 GCA_964574975.1 uncultured Alcaligenaceae bacterium
GGAAACCTTTTGGCCGGGATGGCGGTTCAGATACAGCTCCAACATCGCCTCGTTCTGGAGAACCTTGTAGGCCTCGGCGTCGATGTCGTTCGGTGCATCGACGACCACCTGGACGCCGGCCTTGGCGAGGACGATCTTCTTGCCCGGCAATGCTTCACCGGTCAGCTGGCCACGGGTTTTCATGCAGACGACCTGAGCAACCTGATGTTTTACTTCCAGCATGCTGGATCCGGGCACGATGCGCTCGCAGAGTGCCTGGAAGCGCTGACACAACGGTCCGGTCAGGCAGAGCGCGATTTCCTGCTCGCTGACATCGCTCAGAAAGCCATCAGTTGTTACCGATAGCACCCGGCGATAGCTGGGGATGCGATTGAGAATCTCGGCCAGGATGGCGCGAATGAAGCCAGTGACGTGGGCACCGATGGCCGGGCGACCGTGGCCGCGCGGCTGACGGACGGCAAACCGCTGTTCGTCGAGAAGCCGACCGGGGCCGGCCGCGTCATCGTGTCCGCGGTGCCGCTCGACAACAGTTGGCAAACGAACCTCGTCGAACTGCCGAGCTTCGCCCCGCTAGCGCACGAGCTGGTCTTCAGCCTAGCTGGGTCGCGCGCGTCGGACGCGAACCTGTCGCCGGGTCAGCCGATCCGGTATCGCGTGTCGCCGGACGCGCTGGCCGGCTGGACGCTGGAAACGCCCGACGGCACCTCGCGGCCGGTCGAGGTGCGCGAAGGCCAGATCACCGTCTCCGAAACGGCCGACGCCGGCGTGTACGTGTTGCGACACCCGTCGGCGTCGCCGCGGTATTACGTCGTCGCGTCGGACCAGCGCGAGTCGGACCTGACGCCGCTGAGCGAATCCGACCAGTCGCGGCTCAAGTCGCAGTGGCCCGGGCTGGAGTTCGCCACCGACATTGGCACGTCGGAGGTAAGTACCGGCGCGAAGGAACCGGTCGAATTGTGGTGGCTGTTCCTGCTCGGCACGATCGGATTGTTGGGCGCTGAACTGTGGCTGACGCGCCGCCGGGTACTTGCCACCACGGCCTCGTAGGATCGAATTGTCCTCGGCGCGCGTCGTGCCGTCGGGATAAACCTCGGCCGGGTCGACAGATTGAGGCGGTCAGGCCCGCAAGCCGAGCAGCGGACGACACACCGCCCGCACCCTGACGGCCCAGCGCAGGACGGCTGCGGCTTGGCGCTTGCTGGCTTTGAACTGCCGGTAGCGCGGGGCGACTGCATAGCGCGTGAGCATGTCCAGGCCGCGACGGAATGGGCGGACCTCGACGTGATATGGCAACAATAGCGTGCGAAGCTTGAGCAAGGCATGCGTATAGGGCACGGCAGCACCAGCTTGTTGGCAAAGCGCCTTGGGGTACTTCTCGACACATTGCTGGCAATGGAAGCAAACCGGGTCATGAGCGGGCTTGCGAAGGTTGGCGGCCATTTGGGCCATCGACAGGTCTTCCTCGGCTTTTTCGACCCACTCGGCAGTTCTTACGTGCATACATCACCTTCCCATTCGCCACCACCTCGCACAAAAACCAATCGCCCTCTCGAATGCGGTATTCGAACACCTTCGGCTTGCGAACAATGATGTCGAGCGAGAACGGCGCTTCGAGTTCGTAACTAATCTTGACCATCTGGTCGAGTTCGTTGCGACATGGCATGACGACGAGCAAGTCAACGTCGCTGTCGCGGTGCGGCGTGCCGTAAGCTTGAGAACCGAACAGGATGACCTTATCGGGGTCGAACCGCTCGACGATCCGGCGGACGTAGGCCCGGATGTGGCGCATGGTCGCCTCATCCCCGTGATAGTAGCGCTGCGTCTTCATATCCACCATCCTACGGTAACGCCGCCCACTTGCGGGCGATCCACTCCAGCGATAGCAGCGTCAACAGCACCGCCAACACCGGCCACGACTGCCACAGCTTTGTCTCTGCCCGCACTGTCCGCGTCGCCGTCTGCGCCTCGATCGCCTCGGCCACGTGGGCTGCGTCCGCCGCCTCGAACACGCGACCGCCGCTCTGTTTGGCGATCTCGTCCAGGAGTGCGCGGTTCGGCGATAGGTCGGCCCACTCGCGGCTCTCCGGCACGCTCACGCGCACGCCGGCTCGCAGCGGCTTGCCGGCCGCGTCGAGGGATTGCTCGCCCAACTCCGGGATGACCAATTCGACCGCGTACTCGCCCGGCGGCAGGTCGCGCAGCTTCGCCTCCAGGTCGCGCGGTCGGCCATCGATCCGCGACAGCGGTATCGTGACCACCGCCTCCTCGGCCGGACCCTTCCGACGAATGACTCGCAGGGCAGCCGGAGCTGTCGGTCCGAGCGGCTTCGCCAGGTCGCTCAACCGGACGCCAACTTCGACCTCCTGCCCCGGCGCGACGGCCGGCTTGCGCGGACCGAAACGGACGAACTCGTTGCCGACCAGCGGCGGCCGATTGCCCGCTGCCCAGCGCACGAGTTGGCCCCAGAAGCGGTGGTGGTAGGCGTCGCCGGCCTTGTAACGCCAGCGCCAGGTGCTATCGAGGCCGACGTACAGCACCCGGCCGAAGCCGTAGTTCTGCCGCACGATCAGCCCGTGCTCCCGCTCGTAGGCGGTGCGATCTCCCGCCGGCGCACGCTCGCCCCGCGGCGACGCCAACACTGTCGCGCCAGGTTTCGCCTTACCCGCCGCTCTCCACGGGTGGCGCGGCAACGCCGCCCAGCGCTTTTCGCTTTCCTCGGCCGTCGCTTCCAGCTTGAGGAAGTCCGTCTCGCGTCCCTCCGCCGACAGCGCGAGACGGAACCCGTCCGGCTCATCGACGGTATGCACCGACTCGACCGGCAGGAGGCGGGCCAACGGATCGTCCGGCGGCACCGCACGGCCGGTAAATGCGGCCGGCATCGACCGCGGCCCGGCGACGACGACCAGCGTGCCGCCGCGCTCGCCGACGAATTGCTCTAGCCGCTTGCGGTCGCCCGGCGACAACTGCTCGCGCGACACGTCGCCGAGGACCACCGCGTCGAACTCGGCGAGCGCGTCCGGCCCCGGCGGCAGCGCGGCCGCCGGCAGGCCCTGACGGGACAGTTCCTCATCCGACGTGCGGTTGAGCCGCGGGGCCTCGAACAACACCTGACGCAGCGCCGTGCCCCGATCGCGGGCCAGTGCCCCGGCGAGGTAGTGGTACTCCCAACGAGCCTCGGCATCGACGAGCAGCACCTTGGCCGTATCGTCGGCGACGACGACCGTGGCCGTGCGCTCGTTGTTCTCCTTGTGCGCCTCCTCCGGCTGCGGCCGCACCGCGACCGTCAGCGACTGCGGGCCGACTTGCTCGAAGCGGGACGCGAAGCGCACCGTCACGGTGCGGTCGCGGCCATCGTGCTGGACGCGCTGGGTCAGCGGCGGTTCGCCCGGTCGGCGCAGTTCCACGTCGAAATCGCGGTCGGGGATGCCGGTAATCTTGACGCGAGCTTCGATGCCCACGTCCGCCCCCAGGAACGCCGATGCCGGCACGCGCACGCTGGTAATGCTGATGTCCGGCGGGCCGCTAGCATCCCCCAGGACGACGGGAAAAACGCGCACGCCCTGCTTGCCGAGGTCGGCGGCAACTTCGATTGGCGATGCGTCCGGCGTATGCTGCCCGTCCGTCAGCAGCACGACGGCCAACGCATCGCGCGAGCGGCTCAGCGGCAGGCGCAGGTCGGTCGCCTGGCCGTCGTTGCCGGCCGGCGGCAACTCGTCGAGGTGTGCGGGGTCGAGGTCCGTCGCCGTCGCCGCGAAGCCGACGAGTCGCACTTTCTGTCGCCGGCCGAGGGCGGCAAGCAGGTCCGCGCCGCGCTCGGAGAGTACGGCCTTGGCGATCTGGCCGCGGGTCAGCGAATCGACTCGCTGCGCGACTTGCCGCAGCAAACGTCCCTCGGCGGTGTCGTCCGCCGGCGCGGATGGCTTCAGCCAGGATTCGAGCTGCCGGTCGGAGGCGAGGTCGGAGGCGAGGCGCAATTTCCGCGCCAGTCGGACCTTCGCCGGCCAGGGCCGCTGCGGGTCGGCAACGGAGGTACTGTCCGAGCGGTCCAGTGCAATGACGACGGTGCCGGGCGTCGAGTCGGTGGCCGAGTACGCCGCGACGGGCCGGAGCAGGATCAGGCCGAGCAGCACCGCGACGACGCCGAGGCGCAGGCCGAGTAGCGTCAGCGCCGTGCGGCGAGGGACGAGGCGCAACTCGGTGCGGTAGAGCCAGCCGACGAGGGCCAGGGGCGTTAGACAGCCGACGATGGCCAGAACTTGCAGCGCCGGGTGCAGCGTGGCGAAGCGCGGGCTGAAGGTCAACGACACGTCGGAGAACATGCAGGTGATATCGCAGAGTTCCTGATTCGGCTTCGGACAGTATCTGTCGGTGGCGACGGTCCACTCGCCGACCGGCGTTGTCACCCAAAGCGATCCGGCGACAGCATCCGCAAATCGACCG
Source organism: uncultured Alcaligenaceae bacterium (assembly GCA_964574975.1). Classification (GTDB taxonomy): domain Bacteria; phylum Planctomycetota; class Planctomycetia; order Gemmatales; family Gemmataceae; genus JAXMAS01. Next base: position 4,441 of record CAZNSL010000139.1, read on the forward strand.
AGGGCGACTCGCCCGCAAGCAACTGCACCACCAACAGCCCCGCGACAGGCGCGAGGCTCAGACCCATCATCGCGTGACCGGTCGCCACCGTCAAGTTGTCGTAACGCCGCACCCGGCCGAGGTACGGCAGCCCGTCCGGCGACACCGGCCGCAGGCCGCGCCACGGCGTCCGGCCGGCGAAGTCTTCGGCCGCGAACGCCGGGAAGTAGCGCACGAACGCGTTGACGATGCCGCGCACCCGGGCCGGGTCCACAGCCTCGTTCAGCCCCGACATCTCCATCGTGCCGCCGACGCGCAGGGCCGATCCCATCGGGGTCACCGCGAGGCGGGCCTCGACGCAGATCGAACAGACCGTCGGCAGTTGCCGCGGTTTGGCGAGCGTCAGGCTGTAACCCTTACCCGCCTGCATCGGCAGGTTCAGCCCCAGGGATTTCGCCGCGCCCGCCGACCAGACGCCGCCGGCCAGGACGAACTCGTCGGCCTCGATGGCACCACCGGTGGTGACGGCCGCGCGCAACTGCCGACTGTCGGACGCGAAGCCGGTCACATCGGTCTCCCAGTGGAACGTGCAACCACCGGCGGCGAGGCGCGACTGCAATCCGGCCATCAGAAGCGACGGCGACAAGTGACAGTCAAGCGGGTAATGCACCGCGCCGCGCACGTCCATCGTCGCGCCAGGGTCGAGGGCCGCCGTCGCGGAAGCATCGAGGATGTCGGCCGGGACGCCGAGCTTGCGGGCGAGCGCCGCGGCGTGAGCCTCCTCGTCGAGCGCGGATTGCGTCCGACACAGCATCAACAGGCCGCGGCGGACGAGGCCAAAGTCGTTGCCCCACTCGGCCGCGAGTCGCTCGTACTCCGTCCGGCTGGCGAGGTGAAGGTCGCGCAACACCGGAGCGGCCGCGCGGACGTGAGCCGCATTTGCCGAGCGCCAGAAGCGTAGGCCCCACGTCAGCAAGTCCCACGACAGGCGCGGGCGGACGTAGAACGGCGACTCCGGGTCGCCCATCCATTTGAGGGCCTGCCGCACCGCGCCGGGGGCGGCCAGCGGGACGAAGTGGCTCGGCACGACCATGCCGGCGTTGCCGAACGAGCAGCCGTCGCGCCGCTCCGGCCCACGGTCGATGACGCACACGCGGAAACCGCGCTGGAGTGCATGCCACGCGGCGAATAAGCCGACCACACCGGCACCGACGACCGCGACGCGCTTCGTCATCCGCGAATCCCTTCGCGGAACGGGTCGCGCTCGTCGAACACGAGCGTCGCTTCCGCGGTAATGAACGCCTCGCCGGCGATCGTCGGGATGATGCGATCCCCGTCGCGGCGGTAGCGGGCGGTGAAGCGCGTGCCGAGGATGCCGGCCTGCACCCACTCGGCCCCTTCGACGAGTTTGCCTGCGGCGGCGAGGCATGCGAGTTTGGCGCTGGTGCCGGTGCCGCACGGCGAACGGTCGTACGCCTTGCCGGGACACAGGACGAAGTTGCGGGCGTCGGCCCCGTCGGGGTCCGGGCCGACGAGTTCGATGTGATCGACCTCCGGGTACTCGGCGTTGACCGCGACGCGGATGCGCCACGCGATGTCGGTCAGTCGCTCCGCGTTGGCGACGTGTATCGGCTCGCGGATCGACTCGGTGAGGAAGAACCAATTCCCGCCCCAGGCGACGTCGCCGACGACTTCGCCCAGACCCGGCACCGCGACGCGCACGTCAGCGGCCGTGCGGGAGCTTGGAACGTTCTCGACGGACACGCGGCCATCGCCGTGTAACTCGACGCCGACGACGCCGACCGGCGTCTCGATGCGATGCACGCCGGGCGCGAGTCGCTTTCTGTGGGCCAGCGTGGCGACGAGGCCGATGGTGCCGTGGCCGCACATGCCGAGGGTGCCGACGTTGTTGAAGAAGATGACGCCGGCGGCGCACGCTGGGTCGGCCGGTTCACAGAGCAGCGCACCGACCAGCACGTCGGAGCCGCGCGGTTCATTGACGACGGCCGAGCGGAAGGCGTCGTGGCGTTCGCGGAAGACGGCCAACCGTTCGGCAACGCTGCCGCCGCCGAGGTCCGGCCCGCCGGCCACGACGACGCGCGTTGGCTCGCCGGCGGTGTGCGAATCGATGACGTGAACGCGGTGCATGGTTCGATGATTCACAGGGCGGCCGTTGAGCCCGACGCGCCAGCGAGGGAGAAGGGCCACCTCCCTCGCTAGCGCGTCGGGCTCAAGGCGGGCCGCTGTTTCAACGCTCGCCGGATCACGCCCAGCACGCGCTCGCGCTCCTCGCCCTCCAGCGGCAGCCGCGGCGCTCGCACCCACTCGGCCCCGAGGCCGGCCTCTTGCACCGCCAGCTTGATGTACTGCACGAATTTGACGTGTGTATCGAGCTTCAAGAGCGGGTAGAACCAGCGGTACATCGTGCGCGCCTCGTCCCAGCGGCCGGCTCGCGTTAGCTCCCAGAAGTGTTGGTTCTCGCGCGGCACCGCGATGCCCGACCCGGCCACCCAGCCGTCGATGCCCAGCACCGCCGACTCGAGGACCAGATCGTCCACGCCGGTGAACACGGCGAAGCGGTCGCCGACTTCCAGACGAATCTCGGTGACGCGCCGCGTGTTGGCCGAGCTTTCTTTGATGGCGATGAGGTTCGGCACGTCGGCCAATTCCGCGAGCTGCGCCGGCGTCACGTCGGTCGCGTAGCCGACGGGGTTGTTGTAGAGCATCCACGGCAGACCGGTCGCCACGGCGACGGTGCGGAAGTGCTGCGCCGTTTCGCACGGGTCGGGTTTGTAGACCATCGGCGGCATGACCATGAAGCCGGCCGCGCCGAGCCGTTCGCAGTCGCGCACGAAGCGGCACGCGGCGGCCGTACTCGTCTCGGCCACGCCGCTAAGGATCGGCACGCGGCCCGATGCCGTCTTCACCGCGGCCTCGACGACATGCCGCTTCTCGTCGGGGTCGAGAGTCTGGTTCTCGCCGAGGGAGCCACCGACGATAACGCCCGCGACGCCGTACTCGATCAGTGCGGCAACGTGCCGGCCCGTCGCGTCGAGGTCGAGCGACTGATCGCGGCGGAACTGCGTGGTGACGGCAGGGAACACGCCCCGCCACTGTGGCACGGTCATCGGTTCGGTGTCTCCGTTCGCTCGTGTTCGTCGGTATACGGACGACCTAGCCGAGCGGCCGGCGTAAGCCGGCTGAGTCTGACGAACCTGACGAACTCAGCCGGCTCATGCCGGCTGCTCGGGTGGACGTTCCGCGCGAATCCGCGTTGACCGCAGCGCCGGCCGGCTGTATTGCCGCGGCATGGTGCCGCAAACCTACCGGCTCCCGACCGGCACGGCCGTCCTCGTTGTCGGCCACCCCGGCCACGAGCTGCGCCTCCACCGCTGGCTGGAGTTGCGCCGCCCGCGCGTCCACGTCCTGACCGACGGGTCCGGCCCCGACCGGCCCGGCCGGCTCGAACAAACCACGGCCGTCCTCGCCGGCGCTGGGGCGACGCCCGGCGCAATCTACGGGCGTTTCACCGACCGCGCCGTTTACGCGGCCCTCCTCGCCGGTGATGCTCGCGCGTTTTGTGCCCTCGTCGACGAACTCGCCGACGATCTGCACAACGCCGACTGCGTGGTGGCCGATGCCGCCGAAGGGTACAACCCCACGCACGACCTCTGTCGAATGATCGTCGATGCGGCGGTTCGCCGGCTCGGCCGGCGCGTGCCCAGCTATGAGTTCTCGCTCGCACCAGACGCCGCGCCGCGGTCGCCGGCGGTCGCACTCGAACTCGACGACGATGCGTTCGACCGCAAGCTCGCCGCCGCCCGCGGCTACCGCGGTCTCGAAGCCGAGGTCGCGGAAATCGCGCAGCGTGGCCTCGATGTACTCGCCTGCGAGGTGCTGTCGGTCGCGGCCCCGGCTCCGGAGTTCGCCGAGCCGCCGTTCTACGAGGCGTTCGGCGCGGCTCGCGTTGCCGAGGGGCGTTACGCCGAAACGATCCGCTACCGCCCGCACGTGGCCCGCGTCGCGGCGGCCCTCGGCCGGTGTGCGGAGGCTGCCTGAAGCCGCCAGCGAAGTCGCACGACCCGCGGCACGCGACTCGTTGCGACTCACTTTCCGCGGAGTACGAACCAGTTCCTCGGATGGCCGGTGGAGGCGTCGTAACTTCGGCCGAGCCACACGCCTGGAGCAATTTGACGGAGTTCGTCGCGCGCGTTACCGAAGACGGGAGCGTCCGGAGCGTACTGCATCACGAGGCAGGGTTGGCCGTCGAGCCGACTCGGCTCGACGCGGTAGTCGGCGGAGATGGCCTGGACTCCGCCCAGCCAGCGGTTGGTAAAGGTACCGTCGCCGTGGAACGTCTTGCCCTTCCAGACGACACCTTGCAGGCGGGCTTTGAGCCGAGGGTGTGAGCCGTCGGTATAGAGGACGGTGCCGCGGGTGGGGCCGAGCGGGCCGCACCCAAGGTTACCTTCGCGGAACAGGGCTTCCCAACAACAGGGCGATTTATCGCGGAGGTCCGCAGCCGGGTCGCCGGCGCGAGTCGGGGTTGCGAGCGCGAAAGCCACGAAAGCTGCGAGGAGCGGTTTCATGCTCGATTATGACCGCTACCCCAAGACGGGCACGGCGTTGGCGTCGAATGCCACCGGAGTCGCGTCGCCACGACCGGCGCGACCGGCAGGGTCGCGTCGGATCGCGCTCGTCGTCGTGGTCTCGGCGGGCGGGACTGCGGTGAATCGCGCCCGTTCACTTCAGCGATTCGAGGTACTTCAGCACCGCCTCGGCGTCCTTCTTGCCCATCTTGGCGTGGTCGATCAGCGGGATGCCGTGCGGGCCGGGCGACTTCACCACGCCGGGGTTCGCCGCCACCGCGGCCTTCACCACGTCGAGTTGGCCCAACATCGTCGCCGCGAAGAGGTCCAGCCGCGCTCCCTTCTCCAACAGGAACAGCGCGATCGCCCGGCTGCCGGTGTGCGCCGCCCCGCCGAGGGCCGTCTCGAAGTCGCCGCCGCCCCAATCCCACGTCGCATTCAGAAGCGCCGGCTGTTTCTCGTACATCTCCTTGGTCTTCTCGAGGTTTCCGTGGGCCGCGATCACGAACGCCTTCACTGCCTCGGCGTCCAACGGCGGCTTGCGATCGCGGGCCTTCTTGGCCGGCTTCGGCTCCTTGCCGCTCTTCGCGT
>CAZNSL010000140.1:0-9587 GCA_964574975.1 uncultured Alcaligenaceae bacterium
AGGTGGCGGCGCTCGTCGATAGTGTGACGGCCGCCTTCGGGCGCATCGACATCCTCATCAACAACGCGGGGGCCAACGTCAAGAACCGGGCCGTCAAGGACCTCGACGAAGCGACGTGGGACTCACTGATCCGCGTCAATCTCGACGGAGCGTTCTACGTCCTGTTCGCGGTGCTCAAGCAGATGCGCGCCCGCCACGACGGCGTGATCGTCAACATCAGCTCGGTGGCCGGCAAGCGCGCGACGCCGCTCGGCGGGGCGGCGTACTCGGCGGCGAAGTTCGGCGTCAGCGCGCTGGGGCTAGCGGTCGGTGTCGAGGAGAAGGACAACAACGTGCGGGTGACGAACGTCTACCCCGGCGAGGTGGACACGCCCATCCTGCAAAACCGCGCCGTGCCGCCGACGCCCGAACATCTCGCCCGCATCTTGCAGCCGGAGGATGTGGCGGCCGCGGTGCTCTTCGTTTGTACCTTGCCGCCGCGGGCCAACGTGCCAGAGTTGATCATCAAGCCGACATCGCAGCCGTACTTCTAAAGGATGAGCCACAGATGAACACAGATGAACGCGGATGAGCCAGAATTGGTTCTGTCTCATCCGCGTTCATCTGTGTTCATCTGTGGCTATTTTCTCACCTCGCCTCGAGCGCCTCGATGACGATGCACGACACGTTGTCGCGCGAGCCCATGTCGAGGGCCAGTTGACCGAGTCCGTCGGCGCACACCTGCACGTCCGGCTGCGACTGAATGAACTCGCGCAGTTTCTCGTCGGGGACCACGCCGCTCAGCCCGTCGGAACAGAGCAGCACGCGGTCGCCGTGCTGGAGCGTCTCGGTGTGGATGTCCGGCCCGTCGCCGACCTCGCGGGTGCCGAGGTACTTCCACAGGACGTTCTTGAACTTGTGTTCTTTGGCGTCGGCCGCGCTAATCGTGCCGGCCTGGACGAGCGCCTGGGCGAGCGAGTGATCCACGGTGAGTTGGGTGATCTTCTTGCCGCGAATCAGGTACGCCCGGCTATCGCCGACGCCGGCGATGTACAGTTCCCCGCCCTTGCGCCACATGGCGAGGACGACGGTCGTGCCCATGTTCTTCAGTTCGCGGTCGAGCGCGCCCATCGCCATGATTTCTTCGTTGGCCTGGACGATGGCCCGCTTCACCGTGGTTTTGACGGCGTCGGCCCCCGGCGCGGCGGAGAGCGATTTCCGCAGCTCGCGCGGGATGACTTCGATGGCCCGCTTGCTGGCCACCTCGCCGGCCTGTTGGCCGCCCATACCGTCGGCGACGATGGCTACGGTCATCTCGGGGAAGACCTTCACATCGATCGCGTCTTCGTTGTTCTCGCGGTAATTCCCGAGCAACGTACACTTGCCGACGTTCAAGGTAAACGGCATGGCAAGAACCTCACGGATGACCCGATAACCCAGGCCATCAAACTCTTCGGCAACCAGCGGGCGGCGCACGGGACGGGCAGCGAAGGGCACTACGTCCATCGTAACGCACGGATCGCGGAAAGCCAGAGGATGCTACGCAATTCGCCGCGAGGCGGCGCCCGTTCCCGTGCTTGACCCCGTTTCGCTCGAGGGGCTATAATCTCCATTCGGTTACGTCGGGACGGGAACTCGCGGCCGGGCGGCCGGTTTTCGCGATTTTTCCGACTCGCCGGCCGGAAAGGGAGGCAGCCGTGCCCGTCCAGATGGAGTTGCGGAGGATCATCATCAGTGAGATCCACGAGCAACAGGTGATCGCGCTGAAAGAAGTGGACGGCGACCGCTCCTTCCCCATCGTGATCGGCATCTTCGAAGCCACCAGCATCGACCGTCGGGTCCGCGGTCTGACCAACCCCCGGCCTCTCACGCACGACCTGGTGACGAACGTTGTCGAGGAACTTGGCGGCGAGATTCAGGACATCTTCATCAGCGAGTTGCGCGAACACACCTACTTCGCCAAGCTCCGCGTCCGCCAGGAAGGCGAGTTAAAGGAGATCGACTGCCGCCCCAGCGACGCGATCGCGCTGGCCGTGACCGCCAAGGTGCCGATCTACGTTTCCGAGGATGTGCTGAACGAAGTGTTCGGCGACGATTGATGTGCGATCTCAAATCTGCGATTTGAGATCATTCCAAATCCCACACCACGATCGTTTCCGACCCGCCGGCCGCGGCCGTCAGCCCGTCCGAGGCAACCGCCAGCGACCACAGCTCGCCGACCCGCCAGTCGTACGACCGCCGCAGGTTGCCGGCCGCGTCCCACGATTTGACCAGGCCGTCGGCCCCGCAGGACAGCAGACCGGAACCGTCCGGTAGATACGCTATGTCGAGGACGGCCCCGTCGTGTGCCTCCCACCGCGCCGGCGGAACCTTCTTCGGTTTCACGTCCCATACGCCGATATCGCCCTCCAACCCGCACGCCACACGGTCGCCGCCCGGCGCGAACGCGACGCAATACCCCCAGGTGATGGCGAACTGGTAGGTCTTCACAGTTTTCCGCCGACCGGCGTCGTACAGGCACAGCGTCGCCGGGCCGGAGGTCAGCGCCACCAACAAGCTGCCGTCGGGCGAGAATGCCAATCCGTCGGCCGAGAAGCCGCGCGGGCCGAGCGGGCGGTGACTCGGGTACGTCTGATCGATGGCCCAAAGCTTAATGGTGCCGTCGCCCGCGGTCGCCAGCGTGGTGCTGCCGGGCTGGTAGGCCAGTGACCGCACGGTGCGCGGATGGGCAGCCCAAGCATCGCAAATCGCTCGCGCCGGCATCGAGTAACGCTGGACCAGACCACGCGGCTTGGTGTAACCGACGGCCAGTTCGGAGCCGTCGGCGGCGAACGCGACGGCCATCGCACGGTCGGCTGCGGATTGGAACCGCGCGACCCCGGTGCCGCGGGCGATGTCCCAAAGGCGGGCGGTGCCGTCGTGGCTGGCGCTGGCCAGGGTGCGGCCGTCGGGCGCGTACGCCAGCGCGACGACTGGCCGCGTATGGCCGCGCAGCTCGATCATCGCCGACCCTTGCGTTGGGCCAACTCAGCGACGAACGCCGAGTGTTCGGGCGTGGCGAGGCCCGCCTGGACAGTGGCGATCAACTTTTGCCCGTCGTCCCCGAACAGCGCCGGGCCGTCGAGCCACAGGCCGGGGAACAGGCGCGACTTCCAAACGCCCTTCGCGTCGGGCCGCAGTTCGTCGCGGGCGGCGAAGTCGAACCAACGTATGACCTGCGACCAGGGGCAGACCACGAGGTACTCGCGTACGCCGGCCCGTTGGTATTCGAGCTTTTTGATACCCAGCTCGATAGCCTCGGGTCCGTCCACAACCTCGACCACCAACTCCGGCCCGCCGACGTAGAACCCGTCATCGTTGACGGACGATTGGCCGCGGTAGTCGGAATCGATCCTGACGGTGATGTCGGGCTGGAACTCGTTACGATCGTCGATGATCGTCGTGACGAGACGGGCAACTTCGACTCCGGGCGTCTCCATCTTGTAGAACGCACCGACCGTGCCAATGGCCAAGCACGCGACCCCGTGGTCGTTGATGGACCGCCCTTTGATGTGAACGACGCCCGCGATCAACTCCGCGAAACTGGCTTCCGGCATATGTTCGTAGAGCCGGTGGAACTCGGGTTGCGTCAGGCGGTCGCCGTTTTGGAACGGCATCGGCCGGTTTCGCCGCGGTTTCATGGCGGACTCCCTCCGTCAGCCATCTTACCGCCGCCGCCCCGCGGCGCACAGCCGGGCGTGACGCCGCCGCCAGCGGCGGGTACGATGCCACTGACGCCCACCCCGGAGACCGCCGCATGTGGCCCGACCCAGCCGCGACACGCGACCTGCTCGCCAAGGCCAGCGACGGCGACCGCGCCGCCACCGACGACCTCCTCGCCGCCCACCGCGAGGCGTTGCGCCGCGCCGTCGCCCTACGGCTTGACCCCGCGCTGGCCCGCCGCGTCGACGCCAGCGACATCGTGCAGGACGTTCTCCTCGAAGCGAATTCGCGCTTGCAGGACTACCTCAAGAACCCAGTGATGCCGTTCCACCTCTGGCTACGGCACCTCGCCAAAGATCGACTCATCGACGCCCACCGCTTCCACCGTCAGGCCCAGCGCCGCAGCCTCGACCGCGAGCAGAACACCGCCCCGCCGGCGTGGGCCGGCGACTCGTCGGTGCAACTGCTCGGCCAACTGCTCGATCCGGAGCGCACGCCGGCGTCGGCCGCGCTACAACAGGAACTCGAGCGCCGCCTGCACGATGCACTAGCCACGATGGACGAGCCGGACCGCGAAGTCATCTGGATGCGGCACTACGAGCAGATGGGCAACCAGGACGTGGCCGCCGAACTCGGGCTGAGCGAGGCCGCCGCGTCGATGCGCTACCTGCGGGCGCTGCGGCGACTGCGGGCCGAGCTGACGGGGGAAACCCCAGAGTGAACCCCGCGACGACATCGCTGGACCGCGACGAGCGCCTCGCTGCACTCATCGACGAGTTGCAGCGCCGCGGCCCGGCCGCCGATGTCGAGTCGGCCGCGCGCGACCACCCGGACCTCGCCGACGAGTTGCGCGGCCTGTGGGCGGCCGCGCAATTCGCCGAAGCGATGGCTCGCTCCGGCGGAGCGACCCGGGACGCCACGACGGCCATCGACTCACGCCACCAGCCGTCCGAGGCCGATCCGAACCTGCCACGCGCCTTCGGCGATTACGTCCTCCTGTCCGAGCGCGGCCGCGGCGGCATGGGCGTCGTTTATCGCGCCCGGCAAACCAGCCTCAACCGCGCGGTTGCCCTGAAGATGGTCCTGCGCGGCGACGTGGCTTCGTCGACCGACCGCGCCCGCGTCCGAGCCGAGGCCGAGGCGGCGGCCCGGCTGGTGCATCCGAACATCGTCAGCGTTTACGAGGTCGGCGAACACGACGGCCATCCGTACTTCGCCATGCAACTCGTGGACGGCCCGACGTTGGCCGAGCGCATCGCCAAAGGGCCACTGCCGGCGCGCGAAGCGGCCCAACTCGTCGCGGCCGTTGCCCGCGGCGTCGACCACGCCCACAAGGCCGGTGTCCTGCACCGCGACTTGAAGCCGTCCAACGTGCTGCTCGACTCGAACGGCGTGCCGCACGTCACCGACTTCGGACTGGCCAAGCTGTTCGACGCCGAGGCCCAACTTCCGTCGGACGCACCACCCGGAGAATCGACGCCGCAACGCCTGACGCAATCCGGCGCGATCCTCGGCACCCCGAGTTACATGTCGCCGGAGCAGGCGGCCGGCCGTAAGGACCTCGGCACCGCCGCCGACGTGTACGCCCTCGGCGCGATCCTCTACGAGTTGCTCACCGGCCGACCGCCGTTCCAGGCGGCCTCCGCGATGGACACGCTGATGCTCGTGCTGGAACAGGACCCGGTGCCGCCGCGGCTGCTCAACCCCGGCGTGCCGCGCGAGCTGGAAACGATCGCGCTCAAGTGCCTGAGCAAGACGCCGGCTCGCCGCTACGCCACGGCCGGCGACCTCGCCGCCGACCTCGAAGCATACCTGGCCGGCGAGCCGGTGTCGGCGATGGCCAGCGGGCTGGCGTTCGCGCTCGAACGGCTGTTCCGCGAGACGCACCACGCCGCTGTCTTGGAAAACTGGGGCGTGCTGTGGATGTGGCACAGCCTGTGGACGCTCCTCCTGTGCCTGGTGACGCAGGTGATGGCGTGGGAGGGCGTCGAGCGTTACGAGCCGTACCTGGCCCTGTGGTCGGTCGGCCTGATCGGCTGGGGCGCGATCTTCTGGCGCTTGCGTCGCCGCGGCGGGCCGGTTCGTTTCGTCGAACGACAGATCGCCCACGCCTGGGCGGCCGGCGTCTGCGCTTCGATCCTCATGTTCGTCCTCGAACGAATCATGGGTCAGCCGGTGTTGTCGTTCTCGCCGCTACTTGCGGTGGCCGGCGGCATGATCTTCCTGTTCAAGGCCGGTGTGCTGGCCGGGCAGTTCTACGTCGCGTCGGTGGCCCTGTTCGCGACGGCGGTGCTGATGGCAGTCTTCCCACAGTGCGGCGTACTGCTGTTCGGCATCGTCGTGGCGGCGAGTTTCTTCTTTCCTGGGCTGAAGTACTACCGCCAGCGGAAGCGCTCGGCGAGCGACGCACAACTTTGATCGTCCGAGTCGCAGCGAATCGCGGAAGCGTCATTCGCATGGAGTTGCCATGTCCGTCAACGTCTTCGACCTCACGGGCCGCACGGCCCTCGTCACCGGCGGCAGCAAGGGTCTCGGCAAAGCGATGGCCCGCGGCCTCGCTGCCGCCGGGGCCGACGTGATGATCGCCAGCCGCAACGAGGCCGAACTAACGGCCGCGCTCGGCGACATCCTCGCCGGCACCGGCCGGCGCGGCTTCACCCGCGTCGCCGACATGACGAAGCGCGACGACGTAAAGCGCCTGGCCGACGACGCCATCACCAAGCTTGGCCGCGTGGACATCCTGGTCAACAACGCCGGCACCAACCGCCCGCAGCCGATCGACGCCGTTACCGACGAGGTGTGGGACGACCTCATCGAACTGAACCTCACGTCGGTGATGGCGCTGACGCGGGCCTTGGTCCCCGGCATGAAGGCGCGGAAGTGGGGCCGGGTGATTCACATCTCGTCGATGCTGGGCCTGATCGCCAAGGAAGGGCGCAACGCCTACTGCGCGACCAAGGCCGCCCTGTTCGGCCTGTGCCGGGCGAGCGCCCTGGAGCTTGGGCCGCACGGCGTCACGGTGAACTGCATCGCGCCGGGGCCGTTCCTGACCGAGTTGCCGCTGAACCTCTTGTCGCAGGCGGAGCGCGACCAGTGGAGTGCGGTGACGGCCATCGGCCGCTGGGGCGAACCAAAGGAACTGGTCGGCCCGCTGCTGTTGCTGGCCAGCGACGCGGGCAACTACATCACCGGGCAGGTGCTGGTCGTCGACGGCGGGTTTACGGTGCGGTGATGGCGAGTTTGTCCAGCAGCGGACGTGCGGGATACAGTTTAGCCTGTGAAACGTACATAGGTGTATCCCCATGCCACGATCCCAGACGAAACGACGAACCCAGCCCGGTGACGCAGGCAACCCACGGCCGCGCTGGGACGCTGTGCGGCGCGAACTGTGGTTCCGCGGCCAACTGGTCAAGCGGTTCCGCGTGCCTGCGGCCAACCAGACGATCATCCTCGACGCCTTCGAGGTCGACGGCTGGCCGCCGCGAATCGACGACCCGTTGCCCGGCGTCACTGGCATCGTCGCGAAACGCCGGCTGCACGACACGATCAAGGCGTTGAACCACAAACAGAAGGACGGCTGCCTGCGCTTCCGTGGCGACGGCACCGGCGAAGGCATCTTCTGGGAGCCGTGCGAACCTGCGTGAGGGAAAAATACTGTCGAATCTCCCCCAGATCTCCCCTGGCGGGAGGCAACGACGCGGCTACGATGGCTGGCACCTGGAGAGCGAGTGTACCGATGACGAACGCCACGGCACCGACCAAAGCCCGACCGCGGACCTGGTGGTCCGACTTCGGCGACATTTGCGGTTGGACCACGTTCTTTCTGGTGCTGACGACGCTACTGCTGCTGTACCGCTTCGGTGGCGTGGCCCGTTTGGCTGGCTACCTCCGCGGTGACATCGTCGTCGCCGAGCCGACGTTCATCGACTTCGGCTACGTCGCGCCGGGGACGATGGCCAGCCGACCGGTGTCGCTAGTCAACCTGACCGGCCGGCCAGTCACCATCCTCGGCGGGACGACGGATTGCGTCTTCCGCGTGCAGGGCGGGTTGCCGGTCGCTCTCGGGCCGGGCGAAACGAAGTCGCTCAACCTTCAGGTGTTCGCCCCGGCCCGACCCAGCGACTTCGCGCACACGTTCCTGCTGTACACCGGGGACACCGGGCGACCCGCCCGCGTGTCGATCCGGGGCAAGTTCGAGCGGACGACGGCGGAGCCACCCCTCGCCGGCGATTGATTCGGCGGTACGGCGCAGGCCGCATACCGCCCATGGGAACTGACGGCCAACGGTTGGCCGTGGCTGGATATCGTGTCCCAAACGGTCGCGCTCCCGATGTGGGTGCGCCAGTAAAAGGAGTGCCGGCGATGAAGTCGATCTATCTGTGGGCGTCGAACGTCCTGGGCGGCGCATGCGTGGCCGCAATCCTACTCGCCCTCGCGGGCAACGTCTTGGCCGATCCGCCCGGCGATGGCGGAGGCGAAGGCGGCGGAACTAAGCCCCCCGTTTGCACGTCTTGCGCAAAGGCAGACATTCCGAGTACCGGTGGCTGCACATCTTGCTCAGCGGTTGCGGACCAAGGACTCTGTTTCCTAACAGAGTCCTCAGGCTTTTGCACTGGAAATAATGCCAGTTGTGAAACCGCATGCAAGTGCCAGTGGTCCGCTGCTTGGGTCTGCAAATGAGCAATCGGCGACGCAAGGCTGCTAGCTCGTCAACGGCACCACGGGTCTATTCGCGTGACGTTGTCATTACGGCTGGGCATCCTTCGCTGCCAGCGACGTTGTGCGAGTGGTGAATAGTTTTGGTCGACGGGCGCGACGGCTCGCAATGATCTGGCGGTGCCCTATTGCTCCGATGGGTCCGGCCCACGTGCGAGCAAGTCGCCCCGCGCCCTGCCGATGGTCGATTCGCCCCAGGAAGGTTTCGGCAATGCCTCAAAATAGCAGCAGCGCGTCATATCACCGAATCGCTCGCTTGATCTCGACATTTGCCGTTTGCCTAACGTTCCATTCGCCCCCGACGGCAGCGGATGACCTTCCCGTCAAGCCTGAGGAGTTGCGCGACCGCTGTGCGAAGGGGATCGATCGCATTGAAGCAGCCTACGGTCAAATGCAGGGCAAGGGGACACTCCGTTCGAGGAACGTTTATCGTAACCCCGTTGGCGCAGAACACCTCGACGCGATCAACTTCGCCTGCGACGGCAAGGACCGCCTGCTCGTCGAATACAAGGCGATTTGCACGTTCAGAGGGGGTGACCGACTCGTCGGACGCACGTCAGTGAACGTGGCGACACCGAAGCAGTGCTTCCAGTTGCACAAGAATCGCGAAGATGGCAGCTACACCACGGACTACATGTGTGACGAGAACATCAAGGCTTATGAAGAAATCCGTTCGACGATCGACGCCCGGTCGCAAATGTTGACCGCGCCATACCGGATTGCGAACTGGTTGTCGCCCGCCCAACTCGTCAAGCACCCGTCGTGTGTAGCCAAGAGCATCTCTGCCGTGGCCCGCGGCAATTTGGCTGGCATCCGCGTCGAGTTTGAAGCTACAGGCAGCAGCGAAAAGTCGGACTTCTTGCGTACATGGCGAGACTCGGGTAAGTTGTCGGGCTGGTACGTCGCGTGCCCGGAGCAATCGTGGGCGATTCATCAGTATGAATTCCGTCACTACGACAAGTCATCGAACGGGCAGCTCACGCATACCGGTAAGGCCCAGTACGGTTCAGTCGTGGACGGCATTCCGATCCTCAAGTCGGCCGAGCATACGATGGCGCTCGGGGCTGAAGTCGTCAGCATCCATGAGATCAACTTGACCGAGATCAAGCTCGGCCCGCCTCCGCCAAATGTCTTCTCAGAGGCTATCCGGATAGTCGGATTTCGCATAGGTTATGGGTGGTGAAGGAGTT
>CAZNSL010000141.1:0-9583 GCA_964574975.1 uncultured Alcaligenaceae bacterium
TGGATGTCGAGCACGTGGACAGGGGACCATTGACAATCATCTTTGTCAATGGACCTTCGAGCCGTTTTTCCGTCGAATTCGCGGCGTCGGCCGATCGACCGGCAGCCGTATCCGGCTCACCCGGTAGCGCGGCAGCGATTCGTGGCTCTGCGACGCACTTGATTCAGCCCCCCACGACCGTATTTCGTCCCCCGTGGAGCGGTCCCGGGCACATTTCGCTTTGCGAATGCAGGCCTCCCGTTAAGCTTTGAAACATTCCCAGTTGGCCGGGGACTCCCGACGGTTCGTGTCTACCCACGGCGAGGTGCATCATGCGAAGGGTTCTCCTCCCAGCGGCGATGGGCTGCTTGCTTTTCGCGAACGTCATCCCAGCCCCTGCCAACGACCAGGCGACCAGTCAGAAACCAAATGCGACGGCATCGGAGAGCGAGAAGTTCTTCGCCACGAACGAGGTCTGGAAACTCCGGCTCGATATTGCGGCCAAGGACTACGAGGCCATGGAACCGCTCGGCGGGATGCGGTTCCCCGGTATGCCCGGCGGCCCCGGGGGAGGACCGGCTCGCCCGGAGCGACCCGGTCCCAAGCCGACCGATGTACATAAGGGAGGTGGCTTCGGCTTCGAGTTCCCCTGGGTTCACGGGGTGCTGACGCAAGGCGACACAACCTACAAGAACCTCGGCGTGCGCTACAAGGGTAACGCGAGCTACATGATGTCGGCCCGCGGGTTGAAGCGCAACTTGAAGATCGAGTTCGATCATTACGGCGAGAAGGGCCGCTTCCACGGGTTGAAGGAGATCAACCTCAACGCCGGCGCGATGGACCCGACCAAGGGGCGCGAGGCCCTGGCCTACGCCGTGTTCCGCGCGGCCGGCGTACCCGCGCCGCGCACCACGTTCGCCGAGGTCACCCTGACCGTACCGGGCAAGTTCGACAAGGAACTGCTCGGGCTCTACACGGTCGTCGAGCAGGTGGACAAGACGTTCCTGAAGGATCGTTTCAAGAGCGCCAAGGGCCTGCTGATGAAACCGGACAACGTCCGCAGCATGGACTACCTCGGCGAGAACTGGGACCAGTACCAGGGCCGCTATAAACCCAAGCGCAGTCCGTCGAAGGAGGAAGCGCAGCGAGTCATCGCGTTTGCCAAGCTGGTCGATAAGGCCGACGACGACCAGTTTCGCAAGGAGATCGGTGGATACCTCGACGTAGACGAATTCCTGCGATTCACCGCTGCCAACGCACTGGTGGCCCACCTGGATAGCTTTAGCCACTTCGCGTTCGGGCACAACTACTACCTCTACCTCAATCCCGTGACGAACAAGTTCGTCTTCCTCCCCTGGGACCTGGACCTGTCGCTCGCCGGATTCCCGATGGGTGCCACGCCGGACCAGCAGTTGGACTTGAGCGTCACCCGGCCGTATGCCGGCGAACACAAGTTAATCGCACGCGTGCTGGCTATGAACGACGCGAACGAGAAGTACCAACAGATCCTCAAGGAACTGGTTGCCACGTGCTTCTCCAGGGAGCGATTGTTGAAGGACGTCGAGGCGATCGAGACGGCGACAAAGGAGGTTCTCGGCCGCGAGGCAAAGGCGGCGGCGGCCCGGAAGGAGGGGGGCGGCGGCTTCGGCCCGCGCGGTGGCGGCCGGCAGGGTCCGTCGCCCGACCTACGGACGTTCGTCGAGAAGCGCACCGAATCGGTCGCCGCACAACTCGCCGGTAAGAAGCAGGGTTACGTCCTCGCGAAGGGTATCAACCCCTTCGAGGGCGGTATGATGGGTGCCAGACCTGGCGGTTTCCCAGGTCGCCCCGGTGGCGGCCCTGGTGCCTTTCCCGGTGGCCGACCGGTTGGTGCCGATCCCGCCGGCGATCCGACAGAGACGAAGCGCATCCTCGACAAGGCAATTCAGGCGCACGGTGGTGCCGCGAAGTTGACGAAGCTGACGGGGGCCACGTGGAAGGCCAAGGGTTCCTTCACCGGGCCGATGGGGAATGCGGAGTTCACCGAGAGCATCGCAATCCAGTTTCCGGGCAGGAGTCGATTCGACGTGAACGTCGGGAACCAGTTTAAGTTCGTCTCGGTTCTCGATGGGGACATGGGCTGGGCCAAGTTCGGCGACCAGGCCAACGCGATGGACGCCAACACCATTGCAGAGTTGAAAGAGAACCTCTACGCCGACTGGCTCACGACCCTGGTGCCGCTGGCGGACAAGGCTTTCGCGCTGACCCGCGTCGCGGAAAGCAAGGTCGATGATCGGCCCGTCGTTGGGGTCAAGGTGGCGCGGAAGGACCGCCGCGACGTGACGCTGTACTTCGACAAGGAGTCCGGCCTCCTGGTCAAGCGGGCCACCCAGGCCAAGGATCTGTTCCAGGGCGGCGTCGAGTTTCGCGAGGAAATGGTCTATGGCGACTACAAAGACATCAACGGCGTGAAGCGACCGACGAAGGTGAAGCAGTTGAAGGACGGCAAGGAGGCCATGGAGAGTACCTTGTCGGACATCGAACTGGCCGAGAAACTCGACGACAAACTGTTCGCCAAGCCCGAGTAACGCGGCGTTTGGCCATCCCACACCACGAAGTGAAGGAGATCGATCCGTGAATCCGCTCGAACCTGGACTGACCCGGCGTGGGCTGCTGCGCGGGGGGCTGTCGCTCGGGGCCGCGGCCCTCTTCGTACCGGGCGTATTCGCCGAGGAGTTGGTCAAGACGCCGCCGCAGATGGAGGGGCCGTTCTACCCGAACAAACTGCCCCTCGACACCGATAACGACCTACTCGTCATCAACGCGGGCATCACCCCCGCGGTCGGCGAGATCACGCACCTCACCGGCAAAATCCTCGACGCGAAGGGCAGTCCAGTTAAGAATGCGCTCGTGGAAATCTGGCAGTGCGACGTGAACGGAGTCTACCTGCACACGGCCGACAGCGACGGCAAAAAGGACAAGCAGGACAAGAACTTCCAGGGCTTCGGGCGCTTCCTGACCGGCTCGACGGGCGAGTACTATTTCCGGACGATCAAGCCCATGCCGTACCCCGGCCGGACACCGCACATCCACTTCAAAGTCAAGCAGGGGCGGAAGGAGCTGCTCACGACGCAGTGCTACATCAAGGGACATGCCGGTAACCCGAAGGACGGCATCTGGCGATCCCTCCGGGACGTGAAGGCGCGCGATTCGGTCACGCTCGACTTTACGCCGATCAAAGACTCCAAGATCGGCGAGTTGGCGGCCTCGTTCACGATCGTACTCGGCGTCACACCCGAAAGCAAATGACGACGACACCCGCCCCGCACAAGCCAGTCCACGAGGAGGGGAGGCCTATGCTCCGAGCCATCGTCGTCATGCTGGTGGTTGTGTTGTCGGTCGTGGCCGATTCGCCGGCCGAGCTGAACGACAAGACCTTTGCCGAATGGCGCGACCGGATTCGCCCGACGGCCGAGGAGCGGTCGGTCGAGTCGGTCGATTGGCACCCGACGCTTTGGGACGGCGTGATGGTGGCGCAGAAGGAGGACCGGCCGATCCTCATGTGGGCGATGAACGGCCACCCGTTGGCGTGTACCTGAAACAACGGAGTCATCGCCAGACGGTCCGTCTGGTCCGACCCCGCGGTGTTGAAGCTGACCGCCAAGTTCGTGGCGACCACGGACGAGGTGTACCGTCTCCAGAACCTGAGAACCGGTACCGACCCGGAGTGCCGGTTCTTCCAGAAGTTTGCCGAGGTGGGGCACTCGCGCCGACCCGGTGCGTCCCGGCAAGGCACCTACTGCGTCACGCCCAGCGGTATGCTGCTCGGGTCCATCAATTCCAACGATCCCAAGCAGATCGTCGACTTGATGGAGAAGTCCCTGGCCAAGTGGGAGACGCTCCAGCGCGCGGAACGACTATCGGCCGAGGATCCCAGAAAGCAACTGGCCGAAATCGAGCGCGCCGAGCGATTCTATCCGAAGGACGGGCTGGTGTTATTGGTGACCTCGCGCGACCTGCCGCGCAAGGCGAAGGGGGAGAAACCCGCGAATCCGGACTGGCGGGCGTTGGCCTGGAATCACGACTTCGCGTGGTTCACCAAGGCCGAGGCGAAGCAGTTTCTCCCGCCGGAGACGAAGGTGGGAGCCAAGCACGACCTGCCGCTGCCGATCGTTCGCCGGATTGCCTGCGCCCATCTGATCGACAACGTCCGGGGCCAGACCGAACCGTTCGAGGAGGACGAGGTGAAAGGGGCGAGGATGTCGGCGGCGGTGACTTCGGTCGAGGGCCATGTGGTGACGCTCCAGATCCATGGGGAGTCGCGAACCGAGAGGGATCGTCCGCGCAAGCACGGCCTCGACATGCGGCTTCTGGCAAACGCAACCTTCGACTTGAAACGGGAGCGATTTCTGACGTTCGAGATGGTCGCAGTCGGTTCGCGTTGGGGCGGAACGCAGCTCAACGGCCGCTGGCGCGACGCGGACGCGGCCCCGATCGGCCTCGTCTTCACGCTGGCCGAGGATAGCCCGTGCCAGCACATCGCACCGGCGTTCGCATACCACGCGGTGTACCGTCCCGTCGTCGCGGCCAAATGACGCTGGCGGCGACGCACGGAGCCCGCGGCCTGAGATCGGGAGACATTCCATGATGGTCCGTATCGCTCGCGCGGTTCTTGCTGCGCTGACGTGCGCGCTGGTTTGCGGCTGGGCTTCGGGGCGGACCCTGGAGTTCAAGACCACGCAAGCGACCGATGCGGATATCGCCGTCTCGCCGGACGGCAAACACCTCGTCGTCACCATCTTGGGGCACCTCTTCCGCGTATCCGCCGATGGTGGGACTGCCGAGCAACTGACCTTCGGTGCGTGTTACGACAACGACCCGGTGTTCTCGCCGGACGGCCGTCGGGTCGCTTTCGTTTCCGACCGCGACGGCAGCGGTGGCAACGTGTTCGTACTGGAACTGCAGTCCGGCCAAGTCACCCAGGTGACGCGGGAGACCCATGCGGCTCAGCCGACGTGGGCACCCGACGGTGGAACCATCTATTACCTGCGCTATCTGCCGCGCGAAGAGAACCCCCGCCCGCGGTCGCTCTTCGGAGGGCCGGCCTTGTGCGACCTCCGCAAGATCGCACTCGACAAGGACGCCAAGCCGGTGCCCCTGCGCGGCCCTGGCCTCCTCAAGTCGATCTTCTTCCTGACCGGCGAGCAGCCGGTGTGGACCGTGGTCGAACAGGGTGCCGGCGGCGGTGGTGGCGGATTCGGCGCGACGCGCTCGACGACGCAGATCGAAACCCTCGACCCAAAGGACGGCAAGGTCACGCGCCTCCGATCCGTGCCGGGGGACATCGGCCGGGTTCTCGGCAGTCCCAGGCGCGATGGTGTCTATCTGCGCTCGCAAGACGTGCGATTCTACAAACTCGCCGACATTCCTGCGCCGAGGATGACGGGCTTCCCCGGCGGCGGTGGCGGTGGCGCGACGCGGTTCGCCGTGACCTCCGACGGTAAGACGGGCTACCTGTCCGCGCGGGGACAACTGGTGAAAGTCTCGCTGGATGGCGGCCAGCGGGAGCCTTTGAAACTCACGGCCGCAGTCAAGATGGAGGTCAACGACCCGGTGCGGCCGAAGTGGGCTCCGGCCGAAGTCGGCGGAGCGGTACAGGCTCGTGGCGTGCTGAATCCCGATCTATCGTCCGACGGCCGTAGCCTGACTTTCATGGCAGGCGGTTACCTGTGGCAACAACCGCTCGACGGACAGGCGAAGGCCAGGCGGCTCCTCAAGGGAGATGCCTGGGACTGCGAACCGGCGCTCGCGCCGGACGGGAAACGACTCGCCTTCGTGCGCAGCCAGTTCGGGAAGCGCGAACTCCGGCTTCTGGACCTGGAGAGCGGCAAGGATCGCACCCTACTGGACCTCGGTGATAGTGGCTGGGCGAGGTATCCTAGCTGGAGTAGCGATGGAAAGCGGCTGGTATTCCAGAAGAGTACCGCCCTCCAGTCGCCCTTCGAATTGATCGCTGTGACCGTTGCGGACGGCAAGACGGAACGACTCACCACCGCCGCGGGGGACTGGTCCTCCCGTCCGCACTTCTCCAAGGACGGCGAGGCGCTCTACTTCACGAGCCGGATCGAAGGTGTCGGCTCCATGTATCGACTGTCCCTCAAGGACAAGGGCCGTCCGCAATCCGTCGCGCAGTTGGCGAAGCATCTGAACGAGGCTCGCGTTTCTCCCGACGGCAAGTGGGTGGCGTTCCGCCGCAACACCGAACTGTGGATCGCACCGCTCGATTCCAAGCCGATCGAGGAGAAGAGCGCACGCCGTCTGTCCCCGGACGGAGGCGCGAGCTTCACCTTCACGCCGGATGCCACTGCGGTGGTTTACGCCGTCGGCAACCGGGTCTGGCGGCATCCATTGGGCGAGGGCGAACCCACGGAATTGCCGGTACGCCTCGACTTGCACAGCCCGACGCCGCCACCGCTCCTGCTCCGACGGGTGCGTGCATTAGATTTCGCCTTGGGGAAATTCAGCGAGGAGACCTCGCTCCTGGTCGAGCGCGGACGAATTGCCTGGATTGGCGCGGAGAGTGGTCGCAAACTCCCCGAGGGCGTGATCGTCCTCGACGCGGCCGGGAAGTACGCCATCCCCGGGTTGTTCGACTTCCATACCCATTCCGCCTGGGCTAACTACGAGGCTCACCCGGACACGTTCCTGGCTTACGGGCTGACCTCGATCCGCGATACCGGAGGCAGCCTGACGACGCTCAGCGCGTTGGCGGATCGGAGCGATGTCAGCGGTGACGCCCTGCCGCGCTACTTCTACAGCGGCGAAATCTTCGAGGGGGCGCAGCCGACCTGGGGCGACGCATTCTTGCAGGTCTACGCGCCGGAGGACGCGCGAAATGCCGTCAAACGATTCAAGGATCGCGGCGCACATTTCATTAAGGCGTATTCGTCCCTACCGTGGGTGCTACACCACGCCGTGGCTGCGGAGGCACGCAAGCAAGGCATCCCGGTTGCCGGCCACGGGCTGAACCACGAGGAGGTCGTCAAGAGCGTGATCCTGGGCTACATGGGTCTGGAACACTGCCCGTTGAGCCTCAACGAAGATGTCAAGCTGATGTTGGCGGCGGCCGGGACGCGCTGCGATCCGACGCTGGCGATTCTGGGTGGCCACAGCGGCCTGCTGCGCCGGGAACCCAAGCTCCTGGACGACCCCAAACTCCACACCTACTTCACGGAGGCACACATCCGGGCATCTCGGGGCGGCGGGTTCGCGATGGGCGGCGGTCGGCTCGTGGACCTTCCGGGTGCCCATCGCGCCGGGGTCAAGCTGCACGCCGGGACCGATTCGCTCATGACCGGCACGTTCTTCGGGCAGTCGCTCCACTGGGAATTGGAACACCTCGTCGATACCGGCTTGAAGCCGCTGGAGGTGCTGCGCATGGCGACTGAGGAGGCGGCGACGGCACTCGGCGCGGACGGCCACTTGGGGACGCTGGCGTCCGGTAAGCTGGCGGATATCCTGCTGCTCGACGCCGACCCGCTGGACAAGATCCGCAACACGCAGGCGATCTGGCGGGTCGTTAAGGGCGGCAAAGTGTACGATCCGATGAAGCTACGCCAGGCCGTCCCCGACGCGAAAGCGGGAGTAGAGAACGTCTGTGTGGGGTACCTATACCAACGGCCACGGGTGATCAACTTCGGCATCTACACGCACCTCTGTCATGCGTTCGTGACTGCGGACGAAAACGGCAAGATCCTGCCGACCCGGAACTGTCCGAACAAGGATCTGGTGGCGGATGCTCACAAGGCGAACGTGAAAATCCTGCTGTCGCTGGGTGGCTGGGGATGGGACAAACAGTTCGCCGCGATCGTGAGCAAGCGGGAAGCGGAAGATGGGTATGTGGCGGCTGTAATGAAGATCGTGGAAGAGTACGACTACGACGGCATCGATCTGGACTGGGAGTACCCGGATACGAAAGAAGAAATCGTCGGATTCGAGCGACTCAGCCGCCGCTTCCGCAAGGAATTAGACGAGTTGGGGGCGAAGAAAGGACGACGGCTGATTCAAACGATGGCCGCGGCCGCCAACCCCACGACGCTGAAGTGGCTCACGTACGAGTTGCTGCTCGAAACGATGGACTGGGTCAACGTGATGACGTACGACTTCGCCGGCGACTGGACGGATTTCGCGGGACACCACTCACCGCTGTTCGTCTCCAGGAAACAGCCGGGAACACCGCACTCGACCGAACTGTCGATGAAGTACCTGGTCGATCGCGGCATGCCCGCCAATCGGTTGGCCGTGGGTCTACCACTCTACGGCAAGGGCTTCGCGGTTTCCGAACCTTACGCATCGACGAAGAACGCCTCCAAGGGAGGGCGTGTCCCGCGTGGCGGCAACTACACCCGCATTGAGCGGCTGATCGAGGAGCGGGGCTGGAAGCGGCAGTGGGATGACGAAACGAAGAACCCGTGGGCCATCGCCGCTGACGGCTCGGCCGTGATCGGCTATGACGATGCCGAGTCGCTGTCACGGAAAACGGAGTGGGCCGTACAGCAGGGTTTCCGGGGCGTTTTCTTCTGGGAGATCGGTGGCGACCTATTGCCGGACGGGACCAACCCGCTGCAACGGGCCGTTCGCAACATATTGGATAAAAGCAAGCGAGACACGGGTCGCAAGTGAGTTCAAGGCTTCCGGGTCGATCTGGCTACTAATCGTGGGAGCAGGGCAGGCGAACGAGATCAGTCGGATCGATGGGTCAATCGGAGTTATGGATACACAAACCGCACCGTGCCAACCTTGCACCGGCAGGACATGAACGACTTATCCACCATGACTTCTTCACCTTTGGCGGTCGTCGGGTACACGCAGCCCAACCTTCATTACGACTTGTACCGAAGTTCGAGACTGTTCCATGAACTTGCAATTCCCAATCACTGAAAAGAGGAGCCTCAACCGGATTCTGGTTCTCGCGCTGGGTCTGTTGCTCGACGTCGACTCGACCTTCGGTGCTCCGCCCGACAAACTACTCTACTACAATCAGGATTCCACCCAGTTCTTCATGTCTGAGATTCCCGCCGGCCATGCCGGGGAGACACTCGACCGTTACGTCGATGAAGTCGCCAATGCCGGCGTGACAGTGTTTTTCTGCAATACGAACGCCCGACGCACGAACTATCGAAGCCGCGCGTGGGAGGCGTACTGGGATGGCTACAATCCGTCGGGCCGGGACGATCAGCAGTTTCTGGCGCCCGTACCGCCGGCGCGGTTGCCCGCCTATCGCAAGTTGATCCACAACATGCTGAAAGTCCACCAGGAGGGTGTGGACTATCCATCTCGCGTGATTGCGCGTTGCAGGCATCGAAAAATGTCTCCGTGGATTTCGCTGCGGATGAACGATTGCCACGACAACGACGTCCCAAACCATCCGTTCCACGGCCGTTTCTGGGTCGAGAACCCGCAACTGCGTCGACAGAACTGTACGGGCTATTTCTCCAGTTGCCTCGATTTTGCCCGACGCGAGGTTCGCGATTACTACATGGCGATTATCGAGGAGACTTTGGATCGTTATGAGAGGCTATCCGGATAGTCGGATTTCGCATAGGTTATGGGTGGTGAAGGAGTT
>CAZNSL010000142.1:0-9582 GCA_964574975.1 uncultured Alcaligenaceae bacterium
CGGCGGCGCTCCGCCTCGCGCACCGCCGCCCGCCGGGCACCGGCCGTCGTCGCGTGCAGCCGGCGGTAGAACGCCGCGTGCGCCGGCGTTAGTTCTCGGTCGCGGCGGGCCATCACCACTCGCGCCGTCGCCAGCATGCCGTCGAGGTCGTCGCGCTCGGCCACGCGCTCGAACCGCGTCGTGCCGAACGCAGGAACGTGCTTCGGCAACAGTCGGCCGGCCGGCAGCGATTGCCCGAACGCGCCGATGGTCGTGCCCGTGTTCAAGAGGCTGCCCAGGCCGATCTTCGCGTGGTCGCCGACCAGCGCCCCGACTTTCGTCGTGCCCGATGCCACAGTCGCGCCGTTCACGAACACCCGCACCTCGCCGTAGTCGTTGCGCAGATCGCTGGCGTGTGCGCCGGCCCCGAAGTTGACCCACTCGCCGACGTAGCTGTGTCCGAGGAACCCCTCGTGGTACTTGTTCGTGTAGCCCTGCACGACGCTGCATTCGACCTCGCCACCGACGCGGCAGCCCGGCCCCAGCGTGACACCGCCGCGCAGCTTGGCTCCGAGGATATGACAGTCGGCCCCGACATAGCACGGCCCCTCGACGCGGCTGAACGCCTGCACCTTGGCCCCCGCCTCGACGACGACCGGCCCGGCGGTCGTGTCGAACACCACCATCGGATCGACGGTCGCGGACTCGTCGATCAGCAGCCGTTCCGACGGGCCAACCAGGGCAACGCCCGGCGGCCGGCAGCCGAGCAGGGGCCACGGGCCGTACTTCGGGGCGACCCGTTTCGCAAAGTCGCGGCTCAGTTGTTCCGGGTTCGCCGCGACCAGTTCCCACAGGTACCGGACCACGACGCCGCCGGCGTCGAGCGACGGCAGGTGATCGCGTAGGTGTTCGAGCCAGTCGTCGAACTCGGTCCAGTCGTCCGGCAGTTGCGACGGCACGACGGCGGCGAACGCGACCGATCCACCGGCGAGACCGACGCACGGGCCGTCGGGCACGACGGTCGTCGCGCCGGGCAGCCAACGGCCGTTGACCAGGACGACGGGACCGGCCGCGAGCCAATCGAGGTCGTTCACCGGCACGTCGGGCCGGGCGAGCCGCGTCAACTCGGCCAGATCGGAGCGGACGAGAACGCCGGCCTCGGCATCGGGGAAGGCGGCGAATTGCTTGTCGGCGAGCGGCGTTGCGCCGCAGAGGAGATCGAAGACGGGGCGGGTGGCGGCAAGCGGTTCCAGGTTGGCGGTGCCGCGATCTTCGTAGAGGCAAACGCGCATCCGTGCGTCCTCCGGGAGTGTCGGACGGCGGCATCTTACCCGGAACGCCCCGAATCGTGCAAACCCGATCCGGCTCGGTCACGAGGCAAACCGTGCGTAAACCTCCGCGGTCGCCCGGGCCATCGCCTCGGCCGTGAAGCGCTCGCGGACGGCGGCTCGCCCCGCCCGGCCGAGCCGGTCGCGCTCGGCCGGGTCGTCGAGCAGGCGGCGCAGGACGCGGGCCAGGTCGGCGGCGTCGCCGGGTTTGGTCAACAGCCCGCCGCCGGTGGCTTCGATCAACTCGGGGAACGACCCGGACGCCGGCAGCACGACCGGCACGCCGTTGGCCAGCGCTTCGAGGACGTACAGCCCCTTCGGCTCGCGGAATGTGGCCGGCACGCTGGCCACGTCGAGCGACTCCAGGAAGCGCACCTTGTCCGCGTGGCTCGGCGAATCGACGTACTCGAACTCGCCGCCGAGACCCGCGTCGGCCAGCGTCTTGCGGACGCTGGCGAGGTAGCCACGCTGGTGTGGGCCGAGGTAGCCGGACGCCCGCAGCCGGCACGGCGGGCAGCCCGGCATCCGGCGCAAGCGGACGTAGGCATCGGCCAGGACGTGCAACCCCTTTTCCGGCGCGACCCGTGCGAAGTAGCCGACCGTGTAGGGCGGAGCCGTGCGGGCCGGCCCGCGGTCGCCGTGCCCCGTGAGGTCGAGGCCGGGAATCGCGTGGTCGATCTTCGCCCGCGGGACGCCGAGGTAGTCGGCCATGTAGTCGGCGTAGTCGCGGCAGGTGGCGATGTGCCCGGCGATGGCCGCATCGTTGGCGCGGATCAGCTCGATGCACTGTTTGCGGTGGTCGGTACGGAGCGCGTCGAGGAACACGTCGTCGCCTTGCAGATGGGCGACGACCGGCACGCCGAGCCGCTCGCGGATCGCCGGGGCCAGCCCGGACAGCAGGACGTTGGTGAGGGTGACGATCTCCGGCTTCGCGTCGTCGGCGAGCCACTCGACCAGTTGGGCGAACTCGGCCCGCTGCCGACCGTGTTCGCCGCGGAGCATGGAAATCGTCAGCTCGCCGAGCGTTGCGTAGTCCGGCAGCGGCGACAGCTTGGTGGCGAGTTTGATGACGCCCGGCCGGTCGAGGAGCCAGCGGAGGACGCGCGGGGCGCGGCGGTAGACATCGGAGGACTGGTCGAGATAGACATTGATGCCGCCGAGGAAGACGCGGCGAGTGGAAACATCGGGTTCATCGGTGCGGATGGGCGTATAGGTGGGAACGAGCAGGGCATCGTGGCCGAGGCGTGCGAGGGCGGCGGCGAGGGTGTTGTCGTGCAGGCAGGAGCCGCAGAACATGCCCGCCGCCCCGGCGGTGATCGACGCGATCCGCATGGTGGTTCCCAAGTTCCCGTTCGGTGTAATCGGTCGACGGCTGGATCGCCCGTTCCGTCCGCGGCGGCTGTAACTCGTGGCCTGGCAGCGGCGGGATGTCTGGCAGCAGCCCCGCCGGCAGCGGCACCGGCTCCCGACCCGGCTCGCATGCCGGGTGAACGACCAATAGGTATTGCGCCGACATCCGCCCGAGCGGTCGCCGGCCCGCAACAGGTCGTGCAGCCGGCGGTCCTCGGCGACCTCCTCCAACTCGTCGGCGGCGGTGGCATTCGGGTCGGAGCGCTCCACGGGCGCAGCCCCTCGGCGGCAGGCGGGCAGGGGTTGTCTTATGGACGGTGGTGCGGACTCGGGCGCGGCGCGACTTGTAATGGCAGCCCGGCTATGGCCCATAAACCTGTCGCACAACCGACGAGGTGATGCCGGTTGTTCGGCAGCGGGCGTCGCCCCTGGTAGAATGGCATCTCAGGCATCGCGCCGGCTCGGCGTACTGCTCCCCAGCCGTTGGAGGTTGGCATTCGATGGCGACGATCACGTTTCCGAATCGGGACACCGAGAAGCGCGACTTGGCCTTCCTGCTGGGCCGCTTTTCGGGACGCGTCCTTGGCTCGGGGGAACATCTGGTCCCCGAGGCGACCTTGGAGGCGCTCGTCGACCAGAACATCCCGTTCACAGTCAAGGGCAAGGCGACCTATGAGCAGCAAGTGGCGGCGCTTCGAGGTGCTGTTGCCCCTCCAGTTCAATGACGGCCGAGAGGTGCCGCCGGAGTGGCTTGCCGAGGCGGTTTTGGAGGTGGCGGACCACTTCGGCGCGGCCAGCTACGAGACGCAGAAGGTCGAGGGTCACTGACGACACAGCGGAGTTGTCTACCGGGACAACCTGGTGCGGGTGGTCGTCGATGTACCGGACACCGCCAAGAACCGCAAATGGATGAAGGCGTTCAAGGCGCGTTGGAAGGCCCGACTGGAACAACTGGAATTGTGGATGGTGAGTCACCCCATCGAGGTCGAGTAGCACCGACTCGTCAGCGGCCCCAGCCATTGAGTTGGTTCGCAATCCGGGCGGAGGACACATGCAAGACGCGCGACGCGGGACCGCTGTGGTTGTTGTCGGTGCCGTGGTCGCCCTCGTGGCGGGTTGCTCGTCCGGTCGGCCGTCGGGGCGCGAGCGGGGGGCCAGGGACGCGACCGACGCGATCGCCGCCGGGACGCTCACGCTGAGGGAATACCCGCCGCTACCATCCCCGGCCGAGTACCAGGTGTACATCCGGCTGCTGCGCGAACGTTGCGGCGTCGGGTACGAAGTTCCCCAATTGCCGCCCGGCGTCGCGCAGGCCGACTTCATCCAGGAAGTCCGCGGCTGGAACGGCACGATGACGGCCGAGATCGAGCGGCGATTCGGCCAAGGCATCCTCGGCCGGCTACGCGACGAGGCCCGAACGCAGTGGCAACAGAAGGCCCGGCCCGCCAGTCCGGGTGGGTAACGCCCAGTCCAACGCCGCCGTGAGCCGCATCAGGAGGTCGCTCCCGTGAACGACGCAACCGCGCCGGACGGCTTCGAGGCCCGCATCCGTGCAGTTTCGCACGCCAGAAGGTCATGGCCACAGTCGGAGCCGTGCTGACCCGCGTGGAACCGGGTGTCGTTGAGATCGAGTTGCCATGATGCTCGATTGAAACTCCCGCGACGCCGCGAGCCGAGTCTGCGAGGCGAGCGCTTCGGCAATCGTCTCGCAGTCTCGGCTCGCGGCGACACGATGGCGACGGAGCAAGTTGTTGGAGCAACCAAATGACCGTCGATCTGAGCAAGGCCCAACTGCGCGTCGCCAGGCCGACGGACGACCTCGCGCCGGTCGTCAAGTTCTACCGCGATGGCCTCGGCTTCGACGTGATTTCGCAGTTCAAGGACCACGACGGCATCGACGGCGTGATGCTCGGCCGCAAGGGCGCGCCCTACCACCTGGAGTTCACGCGCACGACCGGGCACAAGGCCGGCCGGGCACCGACTGCGGACAACCTGCTCGTTTTCTACCTGCCGGTCGCCGCTGACTGGAAGGCCGCCGTCGCCCGCCTGGAGGCGCTCGGCCACAAGCCGGTCAAGTCGATCAACCCGTACTGGGACCGGCAGGGCAAAACCTTCGAGGACCCCGACGGCTATCGCATCGTCCTGCAGAACGCCGTATGGCCGCCCTGACTGCGCCCTTAACGCACGAGCGGCAGCCGTACCACCACCACCAGACCGACCAACAGCAGCGCGACGACGAGCGCCAGCAGTGGTGCGGACAGCCCGCCCCAGGTGACGCTGGCCGCTCCCACGGCCACAATGGTGGCAACGGCCGTCCATTTGACGTGTCGCCGGACGCCGCGGTGCCGCTGCCAGTCGAGCAAGAGCGGGCCGAACAGCGGCGAGCCTAAGAGCCAGCGGTTGGCGGCCGGCGACGACCGCGCGAAACACCCGCACGCCAAGAGTAGAAACGGCGTCGTCGGTAGCACGGGCAGCAACGCGCCGAGGAACGCGAGGCCGACGAACAGCCAACCGAGCGCGAGGCAGACGATGCGGCGAGGGCCGGGTGCCGTCGGCGGCACGTCGCACGGGTCGGTCGGCATGGTGCCCAAGCTATGCGAACGACCGAGTCGCGGACAGCACGAACCGAGCCGCGGTCGGGCCTGACCCGGCGCAGGAAGAACGAGATTCGCTCCGGGACTGCGACAACCGAACGCGACTCATGGGAAGGGCCAGCGATGGACGAATTCCTGACGGCTGCGATAGCCGAGGCCGAGGCGGGGTTGGCCGAGGGCGGCATTCCGATCGGCTCGGTGCTGGTGTACCGCGGCGCGGTGATCGGCCGCGGCCACAACCGCCGGGTGCAGCGCGGCAGCGTCGTCTTGCACGGCGAGATGGACGCTCTGGAAAACGCCGGCCGCCGGCCCGCGTCGGTGTACGCGGAGTGCGTGCTGTACACGACGTTGTCGCCGTGCGCGATGTGTTCGGGAGCGACGCTACTCTACGGCATCCCGCGTGTGGTCGTCGGCGAGAACGCGACGTTCCAGGGCGAGGAGGAGTTGTTGCGCAGTCGCGGCGTGACGGTCGAGGTGGTGCAAGACGAGCGCTGCATCGAGCTGATGCGACGGTTCATCGCGGCGAACCCAACGCTGTGGAACGAGGATATCGGAGTGTAGAAACGTCCTGCAGCCCGAAGCGATCCGTACGACTCATCCCAGTCCGGGCGTCAGTCCCCCGTATCCACGACGATCACGTCCACACCAGCGACGGTCCGCAGCAGCCGGTCCAGCACGGACTGGCCAAACCAGCGGCGATACCACGGCCGCTGCGTCCGGCCCAGGATCACGTGCGTGATGCCGTACTCGCGCACGAACTCCGCCACGCCGTGCGGCAGGTCCGGCCCCTTGTACGTCGCGGGCACGCCGCCGAGTTTTCGCGCCAACTCCTGGACGTCGGCGATCCGCCGTTGCGTCGCCGCGTCCACCTTCTCCAGCCGCTCTTGGGGCGTCTGCACGTAGACCGCGTACCACGGGGCGTTCATTCTGTCGGCCAGTCGCGCCGCCTTGCGCAGTAGCAGCGGCGCGTTCGGGCTGCGCGAACTCAGGCACACCATCACCCGCTCCGACCCGCCCGGCGACGTATCGCCGCGCGCCTGACGCTGACGGTCTAAGTGGTGCGCGATCTCCTCGAGGGCCATCTCGCGCAGGCGCGTCAGGTTCTCGCCGGTGAAGAAGTGGCCCAAGGCTCGCTCGACGCGCTCCAGCGGATAGACCTTGCCGGCCCGCATTCGCTCTTGCAGGTCCTCGGCTGACAGGTCCACGTTGACGATCTGGTCGGCCTGGGCCAGCACGTAGTCGGGCACGCGTTCCTTGACCGCGACGCCGGTGAACTGACGAACCAGGTCGTACAGGCTCTCCAGGTGCTGGATGTTGAGCGTCGCAATCGCGTTGACGCCGGCGCGGATCAACTCCTCGACATCCTGGTAGCGCTTGGTATTGCGACTGCCCGGAGCATTGGTGTGGGCCAGTTCGTCCACGACGACGACGGTCGGGTGGCGGGCCAGGACGGCGTCGAGGTCCATCTCGTCGAGCGTCACGCCGCGGTACTCGATTTTGCGTCGCGGTACCTGTTCCAGTCCTTCGACGAGAGCGGCCGTGTCGGCCCGGCCGTGCGTCTCGACGACGCCGACCACCACGTCCACGCCCTGGGCCTTGAGGCGGTGGGCCTCTTGCAGCGCCTCGTAGGTCTTGCCGACGCCCGGGGCGAAGCCGAGGTAGACCTTCAGCCGACCTCGCCGCTGGTCGCGGATCAACGACAGGAACTTCTCCGGCGTGGCACGAGCATCGGAGGTCATGGGTGCCCCTCCGTTCCACGCTTGCGCGAAGCATCGCGAATCGGGAGCGTTAGCGTCACCGTCGTCCCCTGCCCGAGCGTACTGTCGCAGGCAACCGAACCGCCGTGAGCCTGGGCCACCTCGCGGACGATCGCCAGACCCAGGCCGGTGCTGGCCGGGTGCCGCGGGTCCGGCACGCGGAAGAACTTGTCGAAGACGTGCGGAAGATACTCCGGTGCGATCCCGACACCCGTATCCGTCACCGTTAGCCGCACCACACCGTCGCTGGCCGCCGCCGCGAGCGTCACCTCGCCGCCGACCTCGGTGTGGGCGATGGCGTTGTCGATCAGATTGCCCAGAGCCGAGCCGAGCCGGGTCGCGTCGGCGGCGATCTCCGGCAGGTCATCCGGCACGTCCACCGTCAGGCGAAGGTGCTTGTTGCGCGCCCGCGGCTCTGCCTCCGCGGCGGCCGCGCGCAGAAACTCGCCGGGCGCTACCGGCCGCAGGTCGATCGCCGCGCCGGCGTCCTCCATCCGCGCCAGGGACAACAGGTGGTCGATGGTCTTCAAGAGCCGTTCGGCATTGTCGCGGGCATCCACCAGCAGTTCGACCTGCTTCGGCTCCAAGGGGCCAACGGTCTCTTCGAGCAAGAGGTGCAGGGCGAGGCGCAAGCCGGTGAGCGGCGTCTTCATCTCGTGGCTGACGGTGGCGACGAGATTCGTCTTGGCCTCGTCGAGCAGGCGGTAGCGGGTCACGTCGGTCAGCACCACGGCCGCGCCGAGCGTGCCTTCGTCCGGATCGCGGATCGGGCGGACCTGCGGCAAATAGGCGCGTTCCTCACCGTCGAGGTGGTAGAAGACGGCCTGGTCGAACGACACAGTCAAGGACGGCCGTTGGCCGCGGAGGGCGTCGTCGAGCGGCAGTTTGAGGGCGAGCGGCGGCGTCCACGGCGCGTCCGACGGCGTAACGCCGAGCAACCGCCGAGCGGCGGGGTTGGCCAACTCGACCCGGCCTTCGAGGTCGACGACCAGAATCGGATCGGGGAACGAGTCGATGGCCGCCTGCCCGGCGCGGCGGGCGCGCAGGAGTTTGCCGGCACTCGACTGCCGGTAGAGGCGCAGTTGCTCGGTCATCGCGCTGAACGACGCGGCGAGTCGGCCGAGTTCGTCGTTGCCGAGGACCGGCAGTGCGCGCGGCAGATGCCCCGCGCCGATGGCGGCCGTTGCCCGCGTCAGTTCGTCGATCGGCTTGAGAATGGCGCGGCGCAGCCGCCAGACGGCCAGCGCCCCAGCAAGGGTCGCGGCGGCCAGCCCGACGCCGAAGCCGACGAGCGAGTTTCGGGCCGTGCGCCGGGCGTCGCGGCTGGCCTGTTCCATGTTGTCCTGGTTGAGGTGCAGCACGTCGGCGGCGGCCAACTTGATGTCGCGGAACTGCTCCAGTAGCCCACCGCCCGCGAAGTAGTCGTCCCTACGGCCCGCGTCGCCAGCCGGGCGGGCGAAGAAGCGGTCGCCCGCGCTGCGGTAGCGATCCTTCAATTGGCCGAGCCGTTCGACCAGAATCGGCTCATCCGGAACGACCGTGAGATTGGCCTGTTCGATGCGGAACTGCTCGTCGAGCGCCGCGGCGTTGGCGATGTAGGCCGCGCGGGCGTCGGCTTCCTGGCCGGCGAGAGCGAACTGAAACGCCGAGTCGATGCGTTCGAGCGACTCGTTGAAGCGCTGCATCGCCCGGACGCTGTCGTAGTTCTCGCGCAGGATCGCGTCGATCCGGCCGGAGAGGCGGTACAAGAGGACCACGCCGGCCCCGCCGAGCAGCGCGGCCAGCACGACGAGCGGCGCAAGGTTCAACAGGAGCCGGCTGCGGAGGGTCAGAGTCATTTCACAGCCCGTATCGCTTACGCTTGCGGTAGAGCGTACTTGGGTCGATGCCGAGCGTGGCGGCCGCCGCGTCGAGCGACGAACTGGTCGCCAGCACCCGGCGTATGTGCTCGGCCTCCAGGCCGTCGAGCGTCACCGCGCCGCCGACGGCCAAGCCGGGACCGGGCGGCGTGCCCACGGCAGCCGGCAGGTCGGCCAGTCCCACGAGCGTCCCCGCCGCCAGCACCACGCCACGCTCGACGGCATTACGCAACTCGCGGAGGTTGCCCGGCCAGCCGTGTCGCGCCAGCGCGGTCCGGGCTTCGTCGGTGAACCCGGCGATCGGCTTGCCGGACTGGCGGGCGAAGAACGCCAACAGGTGGTCGGCGAGCGGCAAGATGTCGGCCCGCCGCTCGCGCAACGGCGGCAGCGTCAGTTCGATGACGTTGAGCCGGTAGAAGAGGTCTTCGCGGAAGCGCCCGGCGGCGACCTCGGTTTCGAGGATGCGGTTCGTGGCCGTGATCAGTCGCACGTCAGCGGTGCGGGTGCGCGTCTCACCGACGCGTTCGTAGCACTTGTCCTGTACCAGCCGCAACAGCTTCGGCTGCAAGGGCGGCGGCAGGTCACCGATCTCGTCGAGGAACAGCGTGCCTCCCTCGGCGGCCGCCACTTTGCCGACCGTCGTCGCCGTCGCCCCGGTGAACGCGCCGCGGGCGTGGCCGAACAACTCGCTTTCGAGCAATTCCGCCGACAGGCT
>CAZNSL010000143.1:0-5424 GCA_964574975.1 uncultured Alcaligenaceae bacterium
GGCGCTGCGGCGGCGGCACGGGCGTCGATCACGGGAACGGAAGGTTGATTCCGAACCGCGGCCGGTACTGGCCGAAGTCGAAGGCGTTGATGGTCCCGTCGCCGTTGAAATCGAGGAAGTCCTTGTAGGCAGGGTCGGGCTGCGATGCCCCGAACGCCGGCCGGAACTGGCCAAAGTCGGCCGCGTTGTTCGTACGGTCCCCGGTTACGTCACCGTAGAGCCGGTACAGGTTGTCCGCCGCGGTGTTGCCCAGGACGAAATCGTCGCCACCGGTGCCGTTGCCGTCGCCATCCAGTTGCAGGCCGCCAACGGTGATCTGGTTGGCACGCGCCGTCAGCCGGTAGTTGCCGTCCACCAGCGATGGGTTGGTCAGGAAAGACCCGGCTCCCTCAGTGAACGCGCCAGAGAACGTCAGCGTCACCACGGTGACGCCACCGACGACCTGCGCGCTGCCGGCCAAGGTCACGTCGCCGCCACCGACGCCCAACTTCTCCAACCGGAAAGCGTCGGCCACATTGGACGGCAAGGTCACGTTTGCATCGAACGTTACGACGAGATTGCGGACGCTCGACCGCTGAGCGTTGTTGGAACCGTTCACCTGCACGGTGCTGACCCGCGGGGCCGCTCCGCCAGTCACGTTGACTACGGAAGTCGCGTTACCGACCTCGCCGCTCGTATCGAACACTCGCAACGCAATCGGGTTCGCGCCGCCCGGTGCGCCGGCGGCGTTGAACGTCGGCGACGGACCAGTCTCGTCGCCCCGCAGCGCTCCGGCCCCGGTTTCGCCGAACGTCCCGTCGTTGTCCAGGTCCCAGATGATCGTCAATGGATCGCCTTCGGGGTCCGATGTGCCGGTGCTCGAAAGGGCCACCGTTCCACCCGCGGCCACCGTATACGGGCCGTTTGCGTTGGCCGTCGGTGCTGTATTCCTGAAGAATCGTACCGCCTTGTTGCTGCCCACAAGCGTGGGGTTGTTGCCATTGAGCGCGGCCACCAACGGGTCGCCCGTTGCCGGGTCGGTACCGGCTCGCTTGATTCCCACCGTTGCGCTGAGGCCACCGGTGTTTCCCGTGGCCCCGGGTTCGTCCAGGTCCGCGAAGTTGGCAATCAGTGCACCTGCGGTCGTGCCCGTGTTCAGTTGCAACACTAACGAGAAAGTGATGCCATCGTTGTTGCCCGCCGGGCCAGCGAAGAAGTGGACGTTCCGCCAGCAGACGGTAAGGTCCGGTTGACCGTCGCCAGTCACGTCCTGGAGCGACGACAGCACCACGTCGTCCGTGGCCGTGTTCCGGCTCGTGATAAGATCGTCCCAGAAACCGGAGAAGATTGCCTCTGCTGGCGAAGCTTGCAGGTCGGTGTTGGTGAAGGCGTTATTGGCTCCGCCGAACTGGATGTTGCCGTTGGAGCTAACGGTCACCGACGAAAAGTTCTGCCCGTAATAGTTGAACGAGTTCCCTCCGAGACTGACTGTGGTCACCGTGTCGTCGACGGCGTTGAGGGCCGTGATCTGCGTCACGCCCGGGGCACCGGGCACCAGGTTTAGTGCGGGATTGAACGGAATCGCCGCGAAGCGGTAGCCGAACGCATTCGATGACCCGCCGCCGGCCGACCCGATCGAGTAGGTGATCGAGAAGCGGTCGGCAGGAACCTCGCCCGCAGTGCCGTTGTTGTTGTTGTCGAGCTGGAAACTGTTCGCCGATAGGATCGACGGGTTGAGGACCAGGACGTAGTTCCCCGGAATCGACTGCGATGCGAAGTCGATGCGGAGTTGCTGGTTGGTGACCCACTGGAAGCCGCTGATGAACGGGATCAGATTACCGGCCGGGCCGGTGAAACTGAACACGTCGGACGCGACATCGAAGCTGTTGGTGTCCATCACCTGCGAGAAGTTAAACGTCGCCGACGAAACCGGCGGGGCCACCGTGCCGGACGGAGTTCCCGAAACGATGCGTGCGAACGGCACGATGAAGTTCAGGACGTACTGGTCGTCGGGGATTTCGCCGGGCGTACCGTCGATATCGTTGTCCTGGGGCAGCCCACCGACGGCCGAGAGGACCTGCGTACCGAGTCGCAAGGTATACGCACCAGGCAAGTTGGAGGTATGGTTGATCGTCAGTACCGTGTTGCCGGCGGACCACGCGAACGTCGTCAGTGTGCCGCGGACATCGGTGCCATTGCGCGAGAACTCGAGAACGTCATCGACGAATGAGAAGCTCGCCGGATCCATCGCCTGATCGAAGGTGAGGGTGATCGGCGTCGGGTTGTTGGTGATCCCCTGCGGCGACGCAGCGAAAACGAACGGCCCGCCACCGGCGATCGGGACGGTGTCTACACGGATGTCTGGCCCACCGAGACGGTTATCGGCCCAAACGTAAAAGAACCGGGAGTTGGTGGCCGCTCCCTGGTCGTAGTCTCCCATGTAGACGCTGTTGACGACGTTGTCGCGGCCGAAGTCCGGGGCAAACGAAACGTCGCTGACCCGGAAGTCGGCAGCGAACGTGGTGGTCGTACCCGAGATGCTTGCAATGCGGGCAAAGTAATCGATCAACGAATTGTTCGCATCGAGACGGCGGTCGTACCAGCCGATCGACAGCCGCTGTCCGTTGGGCGTCACCTGGACCGCCGGTTGCCATTGGTCGCGGGTCGTACCATCGGTATTTGCCGCGACCGGTGCCGACCAGGTCGCCCCGAAGTCGTTCGACTGGGTGAACATGACGTTCGCTTTGTCGGCGCCGGCCGGGTTGTCGGCGTAGGCCATGTACAGCACGCCGGGCTGGGCGGGGTTGGCCGCAACGCTCGGGAACGCATTGGAGCGGAAGCCGTCCGTCGTGGTCCGGGTCAGGCCGAGATCGCCATTGACGCCTGTGGTCAGAAGCGTCGCAGCCGTGATCGTCGGGCCGAAGGTCAGGCCACCGTCGGTCGAGCGGCGCGTGCGGATCGTCTGGGGGGTGCCTCCCTGGAGCCAGAATACGTTCACGCTGTGGTCGGCATTGACGACGACGAACGCACCCTGGTTGCCCGAGACGATGGTCTGCGCCGGCGACCATGTCGAACCGCCGTCGGTCGAGCGGGTGAAGACGATACCGCCAGTGGCACCGAAGTCGCGACCGATG
This sequence comes from uncultured Alcaligenaceae bacterium, assembly GCA_964574975.1. Taxonomy (GTDB): domain Bacteria; phylum Planctomycetota; class Planctomycetia; order Gemmatales; family Gemmataceae; genus JAXMAS01. Next base: position 3,114 of record CAZNSL010000143.1, read on the forward strand.
ACGTATACGTTGCCCTGCCCCGCGCCACCGAAGTTATCGACGGCCATCCACTCTTTGTCCATGTTGGCACCGGACTGCGTGAAGCAGTTAATCGGGGCCCCGAAGGTCTGGCCATCATTGTCGGATCGGAAGATCTGGATGCCGCCGCCGGTAAACGCCAGGGTCGAAAGGTAAATTCGTCCGGAGGTATTGTCGCGGGCGAGGACCGGGTCGCCGGCGTCGTTGTTGGCGGATGAGAGGATACCCATGTCGGTAAACGTCGCACCGTTGTCCGTCGAACGAGCGTATCCGGTGAAACGGTTACCTCCCGCATTGGAACCGCTGTCGTTGAACGCGACGATGACTGTGCTACCAAATGCGATCGACGCCGTCTCACTCTGGGTGAAGTTGGCCGTGAGCGATTGTTGATTCGCCTCGGGGAGGTTGGCCAGGACATCCACGGCAGGGGTGACGCGGTCTTCCAGGTGCGTCAGCCGCAGCCGGCTGTTGCTGGTACGCCGAACTGTCGCAGGTGGTGACCCGGCGAACAGAGTTCGGAAGGATCGCAACCAGCGGCGGCTCGTCTTTGGTCGGTTCACGGTGATCTTCCCTGGGGAAATGAAGTGTCGTTTGTGGGTTCTAGCCGTCGGATCGTCGACGGTTCGTGGCGAAGTCACCGTGACGAACGGCAACGACGACGAGTTGAACCGGCCACCCGACGGGTCGGGACGGAGGATACGGCAGCCGTATGCGCTTCCGATTGCGTCCCATCCTAATCGGACAATTGCGTGTGTCAAGCGTTTTTTCGGAGGAAGTGGTACGACACCTGCGACTCGCACAGAGGTGTGCGGCCTGGTCGTCAGTCGAGAAATGTGCCCGGCGAACGTCTACTGCTACTGGCAGCACATGTCTTTGCGACGGCCGATCGCATCGGACGACATTACGTTACCGTAATCTCTGACCGCGTCAAGGAGAATCGAATACGACACCGACATTTCTGCACTGTTACGAACGTGCGGCGGTGGCCGGATGAGTGTGGCATCGGCGCGGTGTGGATTCGTCGACGAGTGTGGATTGGCCGAATCAGTGCATGCGCGGTGAGTCGTATCGCAACGACTCACCGCACACGCACGTTGACGACATCGTCACGGCACCGAACTGCCGAAACGCGTGCGGAATTGACCGAAGTCGAAAGCGTTGATGACGCCGTCGCCGTTCACGTCGAGCCAGTCGATATACGCCGTTTGGCCGGTCGATGCACCGAACGCACCACGGAACGGGCCGAAGTCGGCGGCGTTGATCACGCCGTCGGCATTGCCGTCGCCATACAGGCGGTACAGGCCATTGGCGACTGTGCCGTTGAGTGTGTAGTCGTCGCCGGAGGTGCCGTCGCCGTTGCCGTCGAGTTGTAGACCGCCAGCCGTCACTTGGTTGGCCCGCACCAGCACCTGGTAGCGGCCGTCGGCGAGCGAGCCGAACTGCGTCTCGGCTCCTGTGAATCCGGTTAGCGTCACTTCCGTGTGGCCGTTGACGACGGTGGCCGTGGCGGTGAATCCACCGACCGCCCCACCGCCGATGCGGCTGAGTTGAAAGGCATTGGCGACCGAACCGGCAAACGTCACCTGCGTGTTGAAGGCGATCTTGATGCTCGTCACCTTCGATCGCTGCGTCGTATTTGTCTGGCCCTCATTCACTGTCACGCCGGTCACGGTCGGCCGGACGGCCGGCGAACTGGTGTTGAACAGCAGGCCAACCTCGTTGGAGGCGTGGGCGACGATCAGGTCCGGTGTGCCGTTGTTGTTGAAATCACCGACCGCGAGGTACTGACCGCCGGCGAAGCCGGTTTGCGTATCGTACATGCCCGGCGTGTCGGGCACGTACTGCCCTAATGCGTTCCGCAGGTACACCGATACGAACGCATCTTGCGGATTGTTGATGGGTGCGCCGTAATTGACGGAAGCAATGTCCTGACGGCCGTCCAGATTGAAGTCGGCGACCGCGACGGCGAACGTCCCACGGGTGTTGGCTACGAGGCTGGTGGGGATGCCGAAGTTCAAGCTGCCGGGGGTGCTGACGTTCAACAGGATGCCGACGGAACTGTTGGTGAATAGGTAGTGGGGGTTGTTGGGGTCTTCGCCGGGGTCGCCGGCGTTAGCCAGCACGAGATCGAGCTTGGTGTCTCCGTTCAGGTCGGCGGCCTGAATGTTCACAGGTGCCCCGCCAGCCGAATCGAGGATGTCGGGGGCAGCAAACGCACCGCTGCCCGTGCCTTTGAAGAGGTCAACGCTGCCGTTGGGCAGCGGTTCGCCCGCCGCCGTCCGCCGTTCGGTGC
>CAZNSL010000143.1:5434-9575 GCA_964574975.1 uncultured Alcaligenaceae bacterium
CCCGGCCCCGGGCGGCGGTGCGTTCAGGGCGGCTGCGTGGTCGGCTAAGCCGTCGCGGTCGAAGTCTGCTACGGCGAGCGCCGACGGGATGAACTGTACGGCCGGCTCTAGGTTTACGATCGGTGCGGGCGAGTAAGTGAAATTCCCGTGCCCTTGCGCGTCGGCCAAACCCTGGAAGATGGTTACGCGGTTGCCTAGAGGTGGAACGCCTTCACCTTGGTTGAAGCCGAAGTTAGCCACGACGAGGTCGAGTACACCGTCGCCGGTCAGGTCGGCCAGTTGGACGCAGGCGGCATTGTTGCCGCCCGACGAAAACGCGCCGCCGACCAAAGACAGGTTGCCGGCCCCGTCGTTGCGGAACACCGCAACGCTGCCGATGTTCTGTTGGTTGCCGTTAGTCACCACCAAGTCCGGGAAGGTATCGCTGTTGATGTCCGCGACAGTCGCGAAGCTGACGTTGGTACCACCTGTGTTGCGCTGCACCCGGTTGAAGCCGCCGCTACCGTTCCCGTACAGGATGACGATCGAGTTTCCCGGCGAGAAAATGTTGTCGCCGAAGTTGGTCAGTACGGCGTCCTGGAACCCGTCGCGGTTGAAGTCGGCGACCGCCACGCAGCCGTTGTTGTTCAGCCCAATGGGCGACTGTGGTGGCTGGACGGTAAACACGGCCGGCGTGATTCGGTCCTCGAAGCTCTCGCAGCGGAGCCGGGCGAATCTGGCTGGCCGGCTGCGGCGCGCGGGCAGCGTGAGGCTACCGTGTTGCAGTGACTGCTGGGTCATGACTGATTGCCTCCCGGATAACGGATTGACGACTCGAGATCCGATACCACCACGGGCGAAATGTATGACAACTGAGGCCCGAATGACTCTGGGCGAAACGGATGACCGATGACTACGCAGCAAGGCCAAGCGGAAGGTGCCGTTCGATCGCGACACCTCTAGGTGAGACTATCACCGAGCTAGTGCATTTGCAACCATGATCGCGCTTAGCGAATGCGCGACGGAGCAAATGAAACGGGCGGCGGGCCGCGCGAAGCGACCCCCCGCCCGACCGGTATTCACCGAATCACGGCGTCGGCAGGTTGACGCCGAAGCGGTTGCGGAACTGGGCGAAGTCGAAGGCGTTGATCGTCCCGTCGCCGTTGAAGTCGAGGAAGTCGCGGTACGCTGGGTCACCGTTCGACGTGCCGAACGCGCCGCGGAACTGGCCGAAGTCGAAGGCGTTGTCGGAACGGTCGCCGTTCACGTCGCCGTAGAGTCGGAACAGACCGTCGGCGGCCGCGTTGCCCAACACGTAGTCGTCGCCGCCCGTGCCGTTACCGTCTCCGTCGAGTTGCTGACTGCCGACGGTGATCTGGCTGGCCCGCGCTGTCAGTCGGTAGTTGCCGTCGACGAGCGACGGGTTGGTCAGGAACGACCCTGCCCCCTCGGTATACACTCCGGAGAAGGTCAGAGTCACGACTGTGACGCCGCCGATCACCTGCGCGGTGCCGGCCAGTGTCACGTCACCACCGCCGATACCGAGTTTCTCCAGCCGGAATGCGTCGGCGACGTTGGCCGGTAGCGACACGGTGGCGTCGAAGGTGACGACCAGACTGCGGACGCTGGACCGCTGCGTGCCGGTGGAACCGTTGACCTGCACGGAGCCGACGCGCGGTGCGCCGCCCTGGACGGTCACGGTCGTTGTCGCGGTATCGAAATCGCCCAGGGCGTCCAAGACCCGCAATGCCACGGGGTACGCGCCGGCCGAGAGGCCGTCGGCATCGAACGTGGGCGACGCGCCGGTCTCGTCGCCCCGCGTTGCGAGCGATCCCGTTTCGCCGAACGTACCATCGCCGTCCAGGTCCCAGATAGAGTTAAGCGGGTCGCCATCCGGGTCCGACGATCCGGTGGACGAAAGCGTGACTGTGCCGCCGAGTTCGACGGTATATGGCCCGTTGGCCACGGCCGTCGGGGCGGTATTGAAGCCGATCTGGACCGCACGGTTGTTGCCGACGAGCGGTTGGTTGTTGCCGTTGAACGCGACCAGAATGCTATCGCTCAACTCCGTCGTGTCGCCGGCGTTCTTCATGCCAACAGTCGCGCTCAACCCCCCGGTCTGGTCTCCTGCGCCGGGTTCGTCCACATCGAGATAGTTGAAGGTGATTGCCCCGGACGCACTGCCGGTGTTGAGTTTCAGAATCACCTGGAAGGTGATGCCATCGTTGTCGTTAATCGGGCCGCCGTAGTAGTGGACGTTCCGCCAACTGATGACCAATTGGTCGCCGACGATCGCACTTAGCACCTGGTCGTCGTTGGCCGTATTGCGGCCGGTATCCAGATCGTCCCAGAACGGCGCGATGAAGGCCTCGACGGGATTGCCGTCGAGGTTGGTGTTGATGGGGGAACTCGTCAACGTACCGAAATGGATGTTGCCGTTGGAACTGATGTTCACGCTACTGTACGTCGTGCCGTAGTAGGTGAACGTATTGGTCCCCAGCGAGAGTGTGTCGGCCACGTCGTCGGAGTTGCTCAGGAGTTGCAGCACCGTTACGCCCGGGGCACCGGGTACGAGGTTGAACGCATCGTCGTACGGCCGGGTGGACACCCGGTAGCCGAAATCGTTCGTGGGAACGCCGGCCCCGATGATGAAATTCGCCGAATAGCCGTCGTCGGACTCGGCCGTGATGCCGTTTTCGTTCTGGTCGAGGGGCTGTCCCAGGTCGTCGATGATCTGAGTGCCGAGCGTCAGAGCGTAGCTACCCTGGAGCGTCTGCGGCGCGAAGTTGATCTTGAGCTTGGTCGGACTGGTGAACGAGAAGCCCGTGATGTACTGACGCAGGTCGCCCGCGGGGCCAGTGAAGCCAACGATGTCGTCGGCCAACGAGAAACTCGCCTGGCTCACGGTACGGCTGAAGGTGTACGTGACTGAACTGACGGGTGCCTTCGTCTCCGCGGCCGGTGAACTGGTATTCACTTTCGTCGTCGGAGTCTGACCGCGAAGGTTGATGGTAAACGTCCCCTCGTCCGTGTCGTTGGTCGTGAAACTCAACGTCTGCACGGTGACGCCGAGGGCAGTCGGTGCAAAGCGGATGGTGAACGTCGTCGACGCGCCGGCGGCGAGCGTCGAACTGCCGAAGCCCTGCGACGAGAACGGCCCGGAAAGGCCAGTAATCGCTCCAAGCGTCAGCGGGACCGTGCCTTGGTTCCGCACGCGCAAGGTCAACGTCTTATTGCCGCCGACATCGGCCACGAACTTGTAGTTCCCCTCCCCGTTCGGCACGTCCGTCAGGCCCTCGAGAACCTGGACCTCGGCAATGCCGACGCCGGATACCGCACGGAAGGCATTCACCTTGCCGTAGCCGTATAACGCGCTCACGCCGGTAGCCGGATCGTAGTCGGCCCCATCCATGTCGATGAGGTCCGTCGTGGCGCGGAGCAGGCCGCGCACCTGGACGGCCGTCAAAGTATTGTCGAGCGAGAGGATGAGGGCACCGATGCCAGCGGCCAGGGGCGACGCCGAGCTAGTGCCACCGAACGCCGAATCGAGCGTGTTGGTGTAATTGCCGCTCACGCCAGACGCTCGATTGTATCCGTTGCTGCCTTGCAAGTCGGTCGTGACGGTGCCGTAGTTGCCGCCGGCACTCGGGGCGACGAATTGTAGCCCCGTGCCGTACTGACTGTAACCCGCCAATACGTCCAGGTCGGTACTCGCGCCCACGGCATAGACACCGGTGAGCGTACTCGACAGGCTGGCCGGGTAGCTCACCATGTCTGTTCCAGAGTTACCCGAGGAAACGAATGTCGGTGTCCCCTTGCCGTTGCGGCCGTTGGTGCTGCCCCAGGTGAAGGCCGCCGTAATGGTCGTATCCGGTGACCCACCGCCCCAGCTGTGGTTTACAACATCGCCAGCGCGCCAGGATCCCGAACCGCTGCGCGTGCGGCCCGCCGCGTAATTGACAGCCGCGGCGATGTTGGCCGATGTCGTTGCGCTCCCCGTGTTGCCGAAGATGCGCACGGGCAGCAGTTTCGATCGGTAGGCAATCCCCGCGACGCCGAGGTTATTGTCGCCAACGGCAGCCGCAATACCGCCCACCGATGTCGCGTGTTCGTTGCCGAAACCCGTTGGGGTCGGCGTATTGTCGTTGGAGGTGAAGTCCCA
>CAZNSL010000144.1:0-9569 GCA_964574975.1 uncultured Alcaligenaceae bacterium
AGGAGCCGAGGTCTGCGACCCCGGCTCCTGACGATCGACGCAACTCTAGAACTGGTCGAGCCAAAAGTGGCTTCCATTGTAATATCGGTGCGACTCGAACAGCATGTAGTGCCAGCGCCGCTCCTGGAACGGCGGGTAGGCCATGTACGCTGGCGGACGCATGTACGGCTCGCCAGGCTTTTCCGGCCATGGCGGACTGTTCGTCGGCCAGTAGCTGTGCGGAAAGTAGTAGTACGGGTAATAGAAGAACCGTGGCAGGGGCGGCTCGGCAGCTTTCCCGGCCGGGGCCACGAGAAACAGCCCGGCGGCCAGGCCGAGCAGACAGCGGCGCAACATGCACGACCTCCTGAGGTGGGATCGATCCGGCGGCGGATCGGGGGCATCCGTGTCACTTGGACTCTACCCGACGACGCGGCGATTTGCCGGGTGTCCGAGCGGCTTCCAGCCGGAAAACGCGTCGCTGACGACGGGTCGCCCCATCCGCACCGGAAGCACCCAGTCCGCACATCGACGCGTGAGGCTTCGCAAAAAAATCACGCTCCCCATAGGGTTTGATTCAAGTCAATGCGTGCGGTAGAGTGTGAGCCATGCTCGAACTCGAGGCCCGCTCTCGGATCGACCCCGGTCGCTTCTGGCGGCACGTACTGCCAACCGGTGGTGCCGCCATCAGTTGCAACCCGCCGCCGCCGGATGCGGTAGCCGCCGGCGTAGCCGTTTGGCTTGCCAACTGGGACAACTACATTTCGTCGCCACACGCGTTTTTGACCTACGACGGCGACGGCATCGTCGTCCGCAAGCGGATGCAGCCCAAGGAAGCCCGCAATCCCATCTTTCACATGGGCGTGAGAGCCGACGAGTTCCGCGCGACCGCGAACGATTGGTTTCAGATCGGCGACACCTTGTTCGTGGTCCACCCGCCCGACCCGGCACCGGCCGCGGAGGTGTCGTACACTCGTGCGCAACTGAAATGCGTCCGGTACTCCGATGCCGATCGTCGGCTCGAAGCACTGGCCAACCTGCCCGACCTGATCCGCAGCGCGACCACGGAGCAAGAATTGGAGCAGCACGTCGCCAGCGTCTTGCTGAACGGCCTGCCGCACGCGATCGTCGCCGCGGTCGTGCAACTCGTCGCCGACCCGGCCGCAGGCGGGCAGGAAACGCCGATCGCGCGAACTGTCATCGACCGCCCCGGCCGCGCTGAGCAGTTTCGGCCGGCACGCCGACTGACGCGAGCCGCCCTACGCGAAAAGATGCAGGGCGTACTCTACGTCCACGAGGCAAACCTTCAGCTCTCGGCGATCTACCCCGGTACCGACTGGTCGCTCTGCACGCCCTTGCCCGACGACGACGACCCAAGCTGGGGCCTGTACGCCGCCGGCCATACGCCGCGGGTTACGCTACCCGGCGACGAGTCGCTCCAGAGCGACCTGAAATTCGCCGAACTGACTGCCGACGTGTTCGCGTCGCTGCGACGGTCGCGGCGGATGGAGCGACGATTGTCGGCGATGACCCGATACTTCCCGCAATCGGTCCTCGAAGTCCTGGTCGCCGAAGCCGACCAACTGCGCCCGGCGCGGCAGACGGTGACAGTCCTGTTCTGCGATCTCAGAAACTCCAGCCGCCTCGCTGAGGCGTGGGCAAACGACCTCGACGGGCTGTGGAACCGCTTCCAGCGAGCGTTGTCGATCATGACCAACGCTATCGTGGACCACGGTGGTGCCATCGGCGACTTTCAGGGCGACGCGACGATGGGCTTCTGGGGCTGGCCGAAGGAGGACGCGACCCGGGTTGAGCGGGCGTGTCGGGCGGCCCTGAGTATCCGCAAGCAGTTCGCCCAACTGGCGATGGACGGCGACGAGACGCTGCGTAGCCTAAGTTGCGGCGTCGGCGTGGCCCACGGCCCTGCCGTCGCCGGACGAATCGGCACCTACGACCAGTTTAAGGTCAGTGTATTTGGCCCCGTCGTGAATCTCGCCGCCCGCCTGGAATCGCTCACTAAGCGCGTCGGTGTACCGGTACTATTGGACGCAGCAACCGCACAGGCGCTGGGGAATGTCCCGTTCGCCCGACTTCGGCGTGTCGCCCACGTTCGTCCCGCTGGCATGGACCATGCGACCGAAATTCGCGAACTGCTTCCCCCAGTCGGCGAGCCGCATGCACTGCCGGAAGGACCGCGAATCAGTTTCGAGGCGGCGGCCGATCATTTCCGTACCGGCGATTGGGCCACCGCCCGAACCTTACTCGCCAAGGCAGCGGCAGGTAACGATGGGCCGCGGCGGTTTCTCGAAGCCTACATGTACGAACACCCCGACGGCCCTCCGGCGGACTGGGACGGCGTCGTTCGCCTGGTGGACAAATGAGTGGCCCGTACCCGCTTCCGGTCAGTTCGTTCGAGTTTGCCATGCTGGTCGACGACAGACCGACACACCCAATGACCTTCGGTGTTCGACTCAGCTTCGATAGACCGCTCGATTGGACGGCTTTCTTTGCGGCACTGCGCGACACGGTCCATCATCACCCGCGTCTCGTTGGGCGCGTGGAGGGTTTGGGTGCGAAACGCCCGGCCGGCGCTCGTTGGCAGGCGAACACGGGCGATCTCGTCTACGAACGCGGGCCATTGCCAGAACAGCCCCGATCGATCGACCTACGTCAAGGTCCCGGCGTACGGCTCACGGTATCCGGCGAATCGACTGCGATGCTGGAATTCCACCACGCTTGCATCGACGGGCTTGGAGTCGTGCGCGTCCTCGAAGAACTGTTCGGTCGAGCCACTCAGTCGAAATCGCACGGTGAGCACAGGGGCATCAGTTACCTGTTTGCCCTCCGCCGGATCGCATCGTTCTTCCGCAGCCGGCCGCGCCCACTGATAGTGCCGTCCGATCCCGTCGGTGGACCGGCGTGGCATTGGGCGACACTTTCGGCCGACGAAACCGTCGCACTCTTCACTACAGCAAGACACCACGGAGTCACAGTCAACGACATTATCGTCCGCGAGGTTTTTCTGACCCTGGAGGAGTGGAATGCGATCCTAGGCCGACCCGGCGGGGTCCACCGCATCTGCGTGCCCATGTCCACGCGCTCCGGCAACACGACCGACTCGGCCAACGGCGTTACCATGGTGACGCTCGATCGGATCGTGCGCCGAGCCTCGCCAGCAGAACTGTTACGCTCGGTTGCCAAGGAAATGGCGGACGTGCGACGAGAACGGCGGACCCACCCAGCACTCATGGTACTCGATGCACTCGCTCATGTGCCCGGCGGTATCGCCGCCGTCTACGCTCCAAATCGTTGTCAAGCGACGGCGGTGGCCTCCAATCTCGGCGTCATCTTCAGTGGAAGTGGCGTACAGTTCGGGGACGCCGTTCTTCAGGACATTCACTTCCTTCCACCCGTGCGACCGTTGACTCGTACAGCCATTGCCGTCTCGACCTATGCCGGCTGCCTGTCCATCGGGGCCACGACCGACCCGACAGCCCTGTCCAGCACGAACGGTCGATGTTTGTTCAATGGCTTCCTCGGCCGGCTGCGAGCGTTCAAATCCGGTCGCGCACTATGATGTCGTGATGTCCAGTGCGGTCGACTCCTCGATTCACAGCCAATGGCCCGATGGCCCCGCGCTACTGGGCCGTATTTTGCTGTTCGGCGTGGCCTACGCGGCCGCATCCGGTTTCGGTCAGTTGCTCGCGTTTCTCCCGCCCGGCAACATCACAGCAGTATTCCCTGCGTCTGGCTTGGCAGTGGCCGTACTCTTGCGTGGAGGGTGGCGTTACTGGCCAGGAATCTGGATCGGCTCGTTCCTCGCCAACGCCCGCGTCTTGATCCCGAACCGCCCGTATGCGGGTATCGCTTGTGCGGCGGCGATCGCATCCGGAGCGGCCCTCCAGGCCCTGATCGCGTCGGCCTCGTTCCGCCGTGTGACTGGGCACGGCGACCCCTTCCGTAGCGCTGCCGCGGCGGCAACTTTCGTCGTATTGGGGGCGCTGGCGGGTTGTCTATTGAACCCATTCGTCGGCACGGTTGCTTTGACCCTGGCTGGCTTCGATGACTGGAGTCACGCAAAGGAATTGTGGACGACCTGGTGGCTGGGCGATGCCTCGGGCGTGCTGGTCGTTGCTCCGGTGGTGCTGGCGTGGTCGTCGGGCATGTCGCCGCGCCATTGGCGCGAGCGCTGGCCGGAATTGATTCTGCTACCCCTGCTGAGTGCGGCCGTTTGCTTCGCAGTGGTCCGCACGAGGTATCCGCTCGAATTCCTCTACCTTCCAATCCTGACCTGGTCGGCGCTCCGGTTCGGCCCACGCGGGGCAACGACCATGACGGCCCTGATCGCAGGCGTGGCTGCCCTGGCGACGGTCCAGCGATACGGATCCTTCCTGGGTACGACAACGAACGAGTCCCTGTTGTTACTGCAATCGTTCGTCGGAACGGTGACGACGACCACACTGATCTTGCTCGGCACCATCGCCCAGCGCGACCGTGCCGAACATGGGCTGGCCGAAGCGATTGAGTCGCTCGAGTCGCGCGTCCGCCTCCGGACGCAGGAGTTGGCCGCACTCAACAACCGCCTCCAGCGAGTCGCCGACATCGATGCCTTGACCGGCGTCGCCAACCGCCGGCATTTCGACGCGGCTCTCGACGCCGAATGGCGGCGGTGCGGTCGGACCACTCAATCGCTAGCAGTCATCCTGTTCGACATCGACCGTTTTAAGGCGTTCAATGATACCTACGGACACCCCGCTGGCGACGACTGCTTGTGCCGCGTAGCCGAAGCCCTCGCAAGCGGCTTGTTGCGTAGTGGCGAACTGTTGGCCCGCTATGGAGGCGAGGAATTCGTGGCGCTATTGCCCGGACTCGGCATCGACGAGGCGGAAAAAACCGCCAATCGTCTGCGGCTCCGCGTCGCGGACTGTCTCATACCACATGCCGGTTCGGCAACGGGCTACGTCACCTCGAGTGCCGGAGTCGCCGCCGTCGTGCCAGTCCCCCACGAGTCGCCGGCCGATCTGCTCCAGCGGGCGGACGGGGCACTCTACCGGGCGAAACACGATGGCCGCAACCGCGTGGCCCGGTTCGGGTAGCCGCGGATCGAGCAACTCGATTCTTGCATGTCCGTACCCGTGATGTCCAACCACCACCAGTGATTGCAAAATGTGAATGTGTCATCGCCCCGCGGAGTAGCGGACCGTTCCGGCACGGATGTTGCTGAAGGAACGGCCGAGGTGGCGGATTCCACTTACGAACAGGTCAACACGATGCGTTATGACGTTCTCGCGACGGACTACGACGGCACCATCGCCCACGATGGGCTTGTGGACGCCGGCACCGTGGACGCGCTCCGGAATCTGCGCGATTCGGGCCGCAAGCTCGTGCTCGTGACCGGTCGCGAACTCGATGAACTGCTCGGCGTCTTCCCGGAGATCGACCTGTTCGACCGTGTCGTCGGGGAGAACGGAGCGATCATCTACACGCCATCGACCAAAGAAGTCCGCATGCTCGGCGAACCGCCGCCGCCGGAGTTCGCCGCACGGTTGCGCCAACGCGGCGTCGAGCCCCTCTCCGTCGGGCACGTCATCGTCGCCACGTTCGAGCCGTACCTAACAACCGTCCTCGATACGATCCAAGAACTCGGCCTGGAACTGCACGTCATCTTCAACAAAGAGTCGGTGATGGTGCTGCCCACGGGCATCAACAAGGCAACCGGACTGATGTCCGCACTTGCGGAACTCGGGCATTCGCCGCACAACGCCGTCGGCGTCGGTGACGCGGAGAACGACTACGCCTTCCTCGCCCTGTGCGAATGCGCCGCAGCCGTCGATAACGCACTTCCGTCCCTTAAGGAACGCGCCGACATCGTACTGTGCGGCAAGCGCGGTGACGGCGTCCAGGAACTCATTTGCCGAATACTCGACGACGATTTGGCCTCAGTCGCAGTGGCCTGCCGTCGCGTGGTCTAAGTGTATGAGGTGGAAAGTAACGTGAAGGGCGCATTCGTTGGCGACCCGACCAGTACGCATTGAGTGGAAGGGACCGGTATCGGTACCGCTGCCGGTGCCGCCACCGGTAGCGGACTCGACCTCGCCGTCGTCGCCGGGTTGATCCCCGGCGTCGGGCCAGCGATCGCCCGCAGAACGCTCAACGGATCGGGTCGTGTGACGGCGACGGCCGACAGGAATGCAACATGGGCCGGAAATCGCCCGAGGCGAATCACTGGCCAACCAATTCCAGTGAAGCGGCGAGTTGCGATTGGGGCAGGATCGCCCAAACGCGAGGGCCGAGCGCCGCCGCGGCCTTCTGCCAATCGGGAGCCTTCACGGAGCCGGTCAGGAGCGTTGCGAGCGTAAGCGGTTTTTCGTACTGGACGACCTTGTAGGTGCCGAGGCCGGCTTGCTTCGCTGCCTCGGCGGCGGCGTCATCGACCGTTCCGATGGCGTCGATCAGACCGTAGTCCTTGGCCTCGTCGGCCGTGAAGATGCCACCGTCGGCTCGCTTGCGCGTGTAGGAAGCGGTTATTTGCTTCTTGTCGGCGTCGAGTTTGGGATTGCCCTTATCGTCGTAGACCTGGACCTCGCGCGCGGGGAACAGATCCGTCTCGAACTGGCCCTTCAGCAGCGGCCGACCATCTTCGCAGACGCCGACGAACTGTCGGTAGGCGTGCGACACCATGTCCTGCCACGGCTGCCGCTCCTGCGGCGTGAGTTCGTGGAACAACGATCCGCTGCCCTTGATCCCACCGGCCTTGATCATCTCCATTTTCACGCCGTACTTGTGGGCCAACTCCGCAACGTTGGGCAACGAAGCGTAGACGCCGATCGAACCGGTGATCGTCGTGCGTTCCGCAAAGAGCTTTTTCGCTTTCGGGTCGACCGAGTCCACGGCCGGCATGGCGATGTAGTATCCACCAGACGCGGCGACCGCGCCCATCGACACGACCAGCGGCTTCGGTGACGACTTGCCCTGGAGTTTGGGCGTCGTGCCGTCGCGGAGGTGGACGAGTCGGCGGTGCAGGTCGTCGCTGGCGGTGATCGTTCCGCCGGGACTTTCGATCCGCAACACGACCGCTTTGACGTTCTCGTCATCGGCAGCCTGTTCGATCTGTTTAATCGCATATCCGAGCAGACCTTCGACGATCGCGCCTTCGACCTTGACGACGGCAACCTTGTCGGATGCGCTTTGAGTCCCGGAGGAATACTTCTCGATAATTGGAATCCGCGACGCTTCACCGGAACCGGCCAATCCGCTAAAGAGTGCGCCGCAGCAGACGAGGAGATTCACGCCGAGCGAACCAAGTAGCATCAGTACGAACAGGACGCGCCAAATGCTGCCACCGGCCGACCGCGGCGGAGGCGGCGGGGGACGACGCGGGGCGTCTACGGGGCGCACTGTCGGGTAATCGTCAGCGGGGTGACTCATGGTTGGCTCCGGTGTGCAACGCGTCGCCGGTCATGACTGTAGGTTTTCGAGCATCTCGCGCAGCGGGACGAGCCGCTGGCCGCGGCAGTCGATTTTGAGTGCCTTCAGTAGCCGCCGGCGGAATTCGGCCTGCAACTCCTCGACCGCGCTCGCCGACGTACTCACAAGCGGAATGACGCCGCCAGCCCGGCGGTCGTGCCCCCCGGCCCGGCCGAGGCGGCCCACGACGCTCCGCAACACGTCGCCGGCCTGGGCCTTCGGCGCGGACGTACGGGCCGACAGGATCAATCTGTCGCCGTGGACGCCGGCGCATACGGCCCAGTCGACTTCCTCGAAACGAATCATGAAGTCGCAGACCTCGGCCGCCAATTCTGGGGCCGGAAGCTCATCCACCCAGGAGATGATTAACCGCTCGTAGATGAACGAACTTTGCAGGGCTTGCAGGACGCACTCGAAGTAGCTCTGCGGCAACCGGGCATTCTTGATGCGTGCGATCAAATCCTTGTCGGCCAGCGGATATAGTCGTTGAAGTGCTGCGTCGTCGTCGGGGCTGGCTTCCCGTGGATAGCCGGTGAGTTCCGTCTCGATGCCGTACATGAGACCGGTGGCGACCAACGGCGGAGGCTCGATTCCCTGTTCGCACAGGTAGCCAGCCACCAACGTACATGTGGCCCCGTACTGTTCGCGCACGTCCACAAACGGCACGTCGGACAGGTCGCCGGGCGTAGCATGGTGGTCGATGACGGCGTAGATCGGCATACCGCCTTCGAGCGAATGGCGGCCGGTGTTCGGTTGGCTGTCCACCATAACGACGGCTTCCGACGGATCCCAATCGAGGTCTTCGACAGGCAGCAAGTCGAGACCGAGCAATTCGACCATCGCACGGTTTTCCGCACGGCTAATGAGGCCGTCGCGCGACATGCGAGTCGGGATATCGAGACAGACTTCGACGAGATGGGCCAAGCCCATCATCGACCCAAGACTGTCGGGGTCGGGTTGAACGTGGCTGACGAACGTAACGCGGCTAGCGTTCTCGAGTCCGGAGAGGAAGCGGTCGGAACGAACCGGGCGGCCGTTTGTCGCGGGGCGAACTCGGGGAGCGGCGGCGCTTTTTCGCGCCATAGTTTGGAGATTCCGTCGTTGCTGAGGCGAGGGTCCCGCGGCCGCCGGCGCAACCCCGGTCAACCGTCCCATGCAAGTTTCTTACGATACCGCTCACACCCGGTCGCGCCAAGCGGCGAAGGTCAATGTCACTACATTCGGCGGGTGGTCGTCCGTACACTCGAGGCATTATAGACGGCTCAATTCCTCGACTCGATGCCATTGTTCGTCCGTGACGGGCACGACCGACAAGCGAGGCAGCCGAGCCAGATCCCAACCGGCGAGAAGCTTATCGCTCTTGATCGCTGCCAGAGTCACCACTTTCGCTAGACGTTTGACCGGAGCGACAGTGACGACGACGGCCTTCGGATCGTCGGGAGTCGGTGCAGGTTCCGGGCCACCGATCACTCTGGCGATGCCGACGACCGCCCGTTCCTTACCCGTATGATAGTAGAAGACCTGGTCGCCGGTGGACACCGACCGCAAGTACTTACGTGCCAGAGGGTTCGACACTCCCTCCCACACTGTGGAACCTTCGCGCTCGAGGTCGTCGTAGGCGTAGTGGTCAGGCTCTTCCTTGAACAGCCAACGGGCCATGGTCGTAGGACTCCTCGATGAAATCGTTGGCGAGTCGGGAGCGCGTTGATGCGAGCCGGGAGTGTCAGCGACCGGAGGGTTTGCAGACTCAAGTCGCTAACGCTCCCGCTCGCAGGGTCGCCGATCAGTAGCGGTAATGCTCGGACTTAAAGGGGCCATCCTTGGACACGTGGATGTAGGAGGCTTGCTCGGGCGTCAACTCGGTCAACTCGACGTTCAGCTTTTTTAGCTGCAAACGGGCCACCTGCTCGTCTAACTTCTTGGGCAGGACGTAGACGCCAACAGGGTATTTGTCGTTGTGCCGCCACAACTCGATCTGGGCCAAAACCTGGTTGGCGAAGGAAGAACTCATCACGTACGAAGGATGGCCCGTGCCGCAGCCCAGATTGACCAGTCGGCCCTTGGCGAGCAGGATAATCCGCTTGCCGTCCGGGAAGATGACGTGATCGACCTGTGGCTTGATC
>CAZNSL010000145.1:0-9562 GCA_964574975.1 uncultured Alcaligenaceae bacterium
TGGGATGATGCCCGCGGCGAACCCGCCGAGCGCAGTGACTGGCACACCAGCCACGTGCGCGTTGCCGAGTCCGGTGCCAGACCCCGTTGCGGTGCTGTCGACGGTCAGCGTGGTGCCGGTGATGGCGGCCACCGTGACGTTCTCGCGCGTGTTGCCTGCGCCGACCACCAGTTTCTCCCCCACGAACATCCCGTCGGACGAGGAGACCACGAGGGTGCGCGAGCCGGCGGGGGCCGCGGCCGTGGTCGCCACGGCGGCCGGCAGGCTGACCCGTCCGGCCTGGCCGACCTCCTGCTGCAGCAGTTCGGTGGCCCCCCGCACACCTGCGTGCATCTCGGCGCGGTTCCAGATCGACTTCTGCGCCTTGGTCATGTGCATCAGCGCCTGGGTCGCCGCGCCCGAGATCATGATCGTCAGCATCGTGGCGACCACCACTTCCGGCATCGAGAAGCCCGCTTCGGCAGACCAGCGCCGTCGTGACATCGGCGACGGGGCACGCAGGAGAGACACAGCCACGGCAGCAGCCCTAGAACGGATAGACCTTGAAGGTCGACATGGTGGTTTTCGGCGCGGCCCGGTGGCCGAGGCCATGAATCGCGGTGGCGGTCACCGTGATCTGCTTGAGATTCGGGGCGGCCTGCGTCACCGACCACACCCGCTTGAAGAACCAGCCCGCCGGCGGGGCAATGCCTGTGGTGGGGAGGAGCTTGCCGTTCGCGTCGAGGAAGTCGGTGTAGTACGGCTGCGGATTCGACGGGTCGCTGCTGCCGCCGATCGAGAGCCCCTTCCCGCCCGACGAGATGAACGGGAACACCGTGGTGGTGCTCACCTGGTCGCCGTACTTGAGGGCGAGCAACTGCTCCATCTTGTCCTGCGCGTACTCGCTCGTCCGCGCCATGAGGTTGCCCTCGTTCTCCATCACGACCGTGGCCACGGCCGAGAGGCTGAGGAGACCGAGCATCATCACGATGAGGATGGCCATCGCGACGGCGGTCTCGATGAGGGTGGTGCCCTGCTCGTCACGCAGCGTCCGCCGCCGCGGGGCAACGGGCCCGGCGCTCAGCGCGACCACGTGACCTCCTCGGCGCTGCTCCGCCACATCTGCACCATGCCGCTCGTCAGCACGGTGGCGGCGTAGACGAAGGTACCGTCGGTCAGGTACACCGCCTCCTGAGATGTCGGTGCACCGAACACGTCGACTGGTGTGCCGCGCGAGTTGAAGACGATGCAGGCGGTGTTGCCGATGGGCGCACCGCCGGTCGTCCGGCAGGCGGTGGCCTGGTGGATCACCGGCTGGGTATCTGGCGGCGGCGCGTCGAGCAGGCCGAAGCCTGGCGTCACGCCGCTCGACAGCCTGGAGGACGGGCCGTCCTGCACCCAGGCGGGGCTGGCTCCACGCGAGAGCGTTTCGACGCGGTAGGCCTTCTGTTCCAGATCGAAGTAGAGCCGCGACTGGCTGGCGGCGGCCGCCGCCCGCATCTTGGCGAGGGTGAGCGACGCAGACAGGCCGCGCGCGTCTCCGGAGATGCGGAAGTCGGCCATCGCCTGCGCCATCAGCGGGACGCTGATCGCGGCGATGACCGCAATGAGCCCCACCACGATCAGCAGTTCGATCGCGGTGTAACCCCGTGCACTCCGGGAAGAGTCGATGCGACGCAGACGGACAGTCATTCAGCTCGATTGCCCAGCGAAGAGAGCTGGAGCCTCAAGCTGGGCAATACAAGTGACGTACCCGATCGGGCGATCGGTCAGGACCGTGCAGGTTCAGGCATGTGTGGTGAGGGGGCTCGTGCCGAACTGTTCAACTCCGGCACGCGTCGCTGTCAACGGTGTGACTCAACCGGACACAGGCGTCCGGCGCACCGACACCGTGTAGACCACGATGGAGACGAGCAGGCTGGGCACGACGCCGCCGATCGGCTGCGCGAAGTAGAAGGTGGCGGCGCCTGCCGCCCACGCCAGGAGGCCCGCGGTCGACCACCAGCCGACGCGGGGAGGCGCGCCGTCGGCACCCATGTAGAGCGCGTCCACGCGAGCCTCGTGTCGCCCGAGCGTGAAGTGCGCCAGCAGCAGGCCTCCCACCGGCACGAACAGCCCGGCGAGGATGATGGTGAAGTTGGCGAGCTGATCGAGCCAGGTGGACGAGAGCACGCTGATGGCGGCACCCACGCCGCCGATGAGCCAGATGGCGGTCCCGTCCGGTGTCGAGGGCCGGAGGCTCTTGAGCGCAAGGGCCGACATGTAGATGTTCACGAAGTTCGTCGTGAGCGTCGCGAGCACGACGAGCAGGCCCCCCCACCAGCCGAGCCCCAGCCGCTCCACCATCACGCCGGGATCGGACGACTGCGCAACCGTCGATGCCACGAGTCCGAGCGGACTGAACCAGAGGGCGGTGAGCCCGAGTCCGGCGAACACGGCGACGGCGGCCTGGCGCGGCACGCGCGCGTAGCGCGAGTAGTCGCCGAACATCAGCAGCCAGCTTGTCTGGTACCCGAAGACGACGTCGAACCCGCGGAGCACATCAGCGGCGTGCGTGCTCCTGACGGCGATGCCCGGCCAGGGCGCACGGACGCACGCGATGGTGAAGACCGCGCCGGAGATGCCGAGCAGCGGCACCGCGAACCGGTCGGCGCGGCTGACGGCACTCGGTCCGCCGAGCACGATCACCGTGGCCACCAGGCCGAGCGCCACCGCCCAGATCGCCTGGTGCGCGGAGTCGCCGGCGAGGCGGCTGCTGATCGACGCGGCGATCACGTTGTTCAGCGCGATCCACACGAAATTCGTCAGGAACAGGATGATGGCGACGATCTGCGCGCCGTTGTATCCGAGTGCGGCCCGCGCCGCGACAATCGACGGCACCCGCAGGCGGGAGCCGACCGGGGCGAGGATCGCGACGAGCAGGGCACCGGCCAGTGAGCCGCCCGCAATGACGGCCAGCGCCGGGCCGAGCGCCAGGTTCGGCAGCGACGCCCCGATCTGCAGCGTCGTCGCGACGATGTTGGCGCCTACGAAGATGAGGAACAGATCCAGCGGCCGCTGGGTCTGATCGCGTTCGGCCACGGGGCCGAGATCGGCGGAGTGCATGCGCGCGTTCCCAGTATCCGTCGTGGCCTCTCCGGCGTCGACGGCAAATTTGACAAGTCTCTGACATCACCCTGACAACGCCGGCGCGCCGAAGACCGAGATTACTTGTGCGGCGCCGATCCCACGGGCTTGGCCTGGGATGGCGCCTCCACAACTCGGCTAGGAGAAGGGAACTCACGATGCGGCGTTACTTCGGACAGGGACTGGCTGCGGCCGTCCGCACGGCAGGACTGGCAGCGGTCGTGGCTCTGGGAGCCCCGGCCTTCGCGCACGCGCAGTCGGCCATCATCTACGGCTCGCTCAGCAACTTCGACATCGCGAACGACACCGGCAAGGTGTGCCACGGCTTCGAGATCCAGATCGACGGCGTCAGCCAGGCCGATTATGGCGGTTCGTTCTCGTCGAACCGCTACGGCATGCCGGTCGTGGCGTCGACGCCGACGGGCGTGACGGTCACCTACGGCACGCAGCTGAATGGCAGCTCCTGGGCAGAGCGCACGCTGCCGCACACGGTGCCGTGGTTCTCGGGCCAGTGCTATCAGTGGAGCGGCACCGGCATCTACGAGGACGGTGGCTGCGAGCACTTCGGCACCTACTTCTACACGAACCCGACGAAGGTGACCTCGCGCTGGCTGTGCGAGAGCGACGCGGACCCGCTGGTGCTCGTCCCGGTCAACCCGCCCACGGCCACGCCGTTCCCGACCTACTACGTGCAGCCGCCGGCCGCGCAGAACAATCCGCCGCAGCTCGTCGTCGAAGTGCAGGCGCCGGAGCCGGCCGAGGCACCCAGCCTGTATGGTGACGCGCAGTGGATCATCACCTACGTGCAGCAGCTGCAGCAGCCGGTCGCGCTCGACCAGCTCCTGGCCGACAACCCGGCCGTGGTGCCGATGGACCCCGCCACGCTGGAAGCGGACTACCAGATCATCCAGGACGAACCGGTTGCCGGCGGCAATGGCCGTCGCAAGCGCAATCGCAACTCGGGCAACATCGAGCCGACGACCAAGGCTGTCGTCCGCCGCATCGAGACCTGGGCGTTCACCGGACAGTACGACCCGATCACCCATGAAGCGCTGTGCGCCGACCTCCTGTGCAACGCCCCGGCCGCCGACGAAATCGGCGAGATGCTTGCCATGCAGATGACGGCCGCCAACGTGCAGCCCGACGCGCTGTTCGTTGCCAAGGTCGGCAACGGCAACGTCGACGGCGCGGACAAGCTCATTGCCTGCGGCAACAAGTGCGTGCAGCCCTACAACGCGGGTACCGTGGTCACGCTGACGGCCAAGCCGGCGAGCGGCTACACCTTCGCGGGCTGGACGGGCGGCGGCTGCGCCGGCACGAACGTCTCCTGCAATGTCACCGTGAACGGCGACGTGCACGTCACGGCGACCTTCGCGGCCATTCCGAAGCCCTCGGGCGGCGGCGGTGGCGGCACGACGACCGGTGGCGGCGGCGGTGGCGGCAGCACCTCGTCCTTCTCGCTGTCGGTCGCCACGAACAACGGCGGCGTCATCACCGGCACGCCGGCGGGTGACAAGGCCATCAACTGCGGCAAGGACTGCGGCGCGAAGTACGCGGCCGGCACGGTGGTTACGCTGACCGCGGTTCCGGTGCCCGGCAAGGCCTTCCTCGGCTGGACCGACGCCTGCGCGGCGGCGGGCACGAACCTCACCTGCCAGGTGACGATGAACGCGGCCAAGACGGCGAAGGGCAACTTCGCGCGGTAGCCGTCCAGTCCGAACGCCTCAGAACCCCCCGGCCTGGGGCGGGATCAGGGCCGGCGCATTGCGCGCCGGCCCTTTCCTTTTGTCGGCGCCGCACTGGCGCTACCTGGGAGACACTCCGGCACTCGTGGGGTCTGGCTTCAGCCAGACGTGCACGGTCCACCGAGGCTGGACCCCGCGATCGATCGGTACGACCCCTGTATAGTTATCCGCACATGCGCGTTGCGATCGTGGGTGGCCCCGGCATCGGCAAGAGCACTCTGGTCCGGCAGCTGGGCGACCTGTACCACAACGGGGCGTACGGCGAGGGTGAGAAGGGCGTGTGGCACCCGCAGGTGCTCGAGGACATCGCCCAGGGCCGGAACCCGGTCGGCGTCACCGAGTACTTCGCCCGGCTCTACGACGTGAACTACGCCGACTGCGCGGCCAACGACGGACCGGGCAAGGTGATTTTCTTCGAAGGCGCCCGTATCACGCTCGAGGCGCACATGGCGGAGTACCCGTCCGACAGCCATGCCGGTATCAGGCAGGTGCTGACCATCGGCGACCGCTGGCGCTTCGACCGCGTCATCGTCCTCACGTCGAGCACGGCGACGGTCGAGAAGCACATCAAGCTGCGCAACCGTCCTCATGAAGTGGCCGAGAACATGGTGCGTCGCTTCCGCCTGATCGACGCCGAGTTCCGCCGCCTGGCCGCGCAGGAGCGCAACGCCGTCATCATCGACCGCGACGGCATGGAGTTCCACGAACGGAGCGGCCTCGATGCCATCGTCGCCGCCGCCGGCCTGCCGCCGTATCCGGAAATACCGTACAGACAGATCTAGAGGGAAGTTAGAACTTAGAAGTGAGAAGTGAACTTCAGAACTTCACTTCTCCACTTCTCCGGTTCACTTCTACGTTCTCACTTCTAAGTTCGGTAAAGGACCCACCAGATCCCTTTCACATCCGGTGTCCACTGCGGCAGCAGCCACAGGAGCACGAACTCTTCGAGCGTGGCGAGCAGCACCAGGCCGGCCGCCGCGTAGAGCAGCGCCGCACTGAAACCCCACACGAAGAGGACCGACGCGAACACGCCCATCGCCACCGCCGCCAGGCGCGAGAGGTAGGTGTGGAAACTGGAGAGGCGCCCGTACCGGAGCAGCGCCGCGACGTTTTCGGCGAGCCAGGCCGCAGGAACGGCCGCGAACGCTGCGCCATGCGCGCGCACCGCCTCGGGATAGAAGACCAGCACGCCGGCCAGGGTCATGAAGAACAGGAGGGTGTCGGCAAGCGAGTCGAGCAGCGCGCCGAGCGCCGACGTGGCATCGAGCGCGCGGGCGAGCGCGCCGTCGGCGACATCGCCGAGCAGGCACGCGATGAGCACCAGGCCAAAGCTGCCGCGCGCGTCCCGGACGGCGAGCCAGGCCAGCAGCGGAATGGCGAGGATGCGAAGGATCGTGAGGAGGTTCGGGAGCTGCCTCCGCATCCGTCTGCGCTCCCGTTACAGCGACACCGGACCGTCCACCCGGTCGAACTCGTGCAGGCGCGCCAGGTCGATCGCCACCTGATCGCCGTCCACATACATGTCCCGGAACTTCCCACCCCAGACGATGTCACCCATGTCGTAGCTGGTTCGGGCGTGCACGGTCTGTGCGAAGGTTTCGTCGTGACCGCTGGTGAGGCAGACCACTTCCGGAGTGGCCGCTTCGAGCGACTCCCGCGTATGACCCTTGAGCGGACTGCCCTCGACGATCGGGTGCACGAGCACCCAGTGCAGGGGCATGAAGATGATGGACGCGCGTTCGAGCTGGAGCTGGTCGAACCGGCGGCGCCGCTGGCCGTCCCGCATCTCCCACTGGGCGAACGACACGATCGCCTGCACCTCGGCCATGTCGTGGTTCCGCAGGTTCGCGAGCCGGAACATGAGCGCCCAGCCCGATCGGTAGGGTGCGATGAGCGCCTTGTCGCTGAAGGCGATCTTCGCGGTCGGCCGGGTAAACCGGGCGAACAGCAGGCCGCTCAGGATCGCGAAGCCAAGGAGGCCGATCAGCGCCTCGATCGCGACCAGCGCATTGGCCGCATGCGTATTCGGAACGAGACGTCCGTAGCCGATGGTCGACAGCGTCTGCACGCTGAAGAAGAAGCAGTCCTCGAAGCGGGCCCCTGGTGACGTGGAGGCACCCGACAGCGCGTCAGGGCCGCCGAGCCAGTACAGCGCGGCGAACAGCAGGTTGACCGCGATGTACACGGCGCCGACCAGCGCGAGGAGTCGGCCGACCGACAGCGACAGCAGCGTGTTGTAGGCGTTGTAGCGGTGCAGGGGACCGAACGTGTTGCGCCGGACGTTGTAGCTGCCGTCGTGATTGACGACGCGCGAGCGGCTGCGTTCGGACAGACGGCCGCCGAGGCCGAGGTCCTGGTCTACCCGCTCTTGTGTCTGCAGTTCTGGCATCTGTGCTGGACGCTGGTCGTGGGAGGTTGGACCGGACGTTTCAGTCGTGCCTGCCCCGTCCGCCACTATAAACGAACCCCGGGGGATCCCGTTCGGGCGTGGCGGCGTCATGATGATCGCACCCCATTCCAGGTGAGCCTCCAGTCGTCATGCGCATTCTTCTCTACAGCGGCAAGGGCGGCGTCGGCAAGACGAGCATTGCCGCCGCCACAGGCGTGCTCCTCGCCCGGAAGGGCCTTCGTACCCTCGTCATGAGCGTGGACCCGGCACACAGCCTGGCCGATGCGTTCGCCCTGCGTGCGGGGCTCTTCGACGCGCGGACCGCGGACCCGTTCGAGGTCAGACCCAACCTCCACGTGCAGGAGGTGAACATCCAGGTCGAACTCAAGCGCCACTGGCGCGAGATCGCCGGGTACCTCACCACCGTGCTGCGGACCTCGGGGCTGGGAGACGTCGAAGCGGAGGAGATGGCCATTCTCCCGGGCATGGAGGAACTGAGCGCCATGCTCTACGTGAACCAGTACCGCAAGCAGCAGACCTACGACGTGGTCGTCCTCGACTGCGCGCCGACCGCCGAGTCGCTGCGCTTCGTCTCGATGCCGACGACGCTGGACTGGTACATGAAGCATGTGTTCCCGATGGAACGCCGCGTGCTGAATGCCGTGCGTCCGCTCGTGAACCGCGTGTCGCCGGTGGAGCTGCCGGCAGACTCGTACTTCGCCAACATCAAGGACCTCTTCACGAAGCTCGATGGCATCGACACGGTCCTGCAGGATCCGCAGGTCACCAGTGTCCGGCTCGTCACCAACGCCGAGCGCATGGTGCTGCGCGAGACGCAGCGCGCGTACGTGTACTTCCTGCTGCACGGCCTGAGCGTCGACGGGCTCATCGTCAACCGCGTGCTGCCCGAGGAGGCACGGGAGTCGTTCCTCGCGAACCTGCGGGAGACGCAGCAACAGGTGCTCGAGGAAATGGCCGGCTACTTCGCACCGGTGCCCGTGCGCCAGGTGCCGATGTTCGCGGAGGAAGTGGTCGGGCTCGACCGGCTCGATCGCCTCGCCGACCTGCTCCACACGCTCGACCCCGAACCGGCGGCCATCACCCGCACCGAGCGGCCGTACGCATTCGAGCGGCGGGACGGCGTGCACCAGGTGCGCGTCGCCATGCCGTTCGCCGGCAAGGGCGAGGTCGGACTGTTCAAAAAGGGGGATGAGCTCGTGGTGGAGGTCGGCGTCTTCCGGCGGCACATCGGCCTGCCCACGACACTGGCCACGCTGGTGCCGCTGCGTGCTACATTCGAGGAGAAGACGCTGGTCGTCGAACTTGGAGAACCCCGATGAGTGACTCAGGCGCAAAGACGACGTGTGACTGCGGCTGCCAGGGAGCAGGCCCGCTGTTCACGCAGTTCGTCCGCTCGCTCGGCCCCTCCGACAACGTCTCGCAGCATTTCAGGAACGCCCAGCTCGAGGTGATGAAGGGGCTGCGCGCGTTTCTCGACGAGCAGATCGCCGCCCGGTCCGCGCAGGCGTCAGCCGCGGCCGCACAGGGTACGAAGATCACGGTCGAGTAGAGTGCCCGCCTTCAGGCGGGCCTTCCTCTATCGATTGACCGCCGCGCCGGTGTTGCGGCCGTTCGACGCGCCTGGCTGCGCGCCGTGCTCGGTCAGGAACGCGACCACCGCCGGCATCCGCAGGCGGCCCGCCGCGTCCAGCGCCGTCCGGCCATCGTCGTTCTTCTGGTTGATGTCGGAGCCCTGATCGAGCGCCAGCCGGATGGTCTCGAGCGTCGCCGCCTCCCGCTCCTTCTGCTCGAGCGTCACCCAGGGAATGCCGCCACCCATGCCGACCGCGGCCATCAGCGGCGTCGTGGTCTGCGAGCGTTCTTCCGTGGGATCGCCGGCATGGTAGACGGCGTGGTGCACGACTTTCGTATCCGCACCATGTGCGGCGAGCAGCTTCATCACCGCGGGCGCGGTGACGCGTGCGGCCAGCCAGTACGGTGTGGCGCCGACCAGTTCCGGGTTGAAGTTCCAGTCGCGTGAGGAGCGCCGCGTCGGGGTCCAGGACAGCACCTTCGCGTTGGGGTCGGCCTTGTGATCGAGCAGCGCCTGCACCATCCGCTCGTCGCGGCGCATGACCGCGGCATGCAGGGCGGTGAATCCGCCGCCGCTGGTGTTCGGGTTCGCCCCCTTCTCCAGCAGGAACTCGACGAGGCCGGTGAAGCCGGCATGGGCGGCGAGCGCGGTGGCGCTGACGCCCCAGGCGTCCTGGTCATCGACCTTCGCGCCGGCCGCCACGAGCAGCCGGGCCGATTCGAGATCGCC
>CAZNSL010000146.1:0-9540 GCA_964574975.1 uncultured Alcaligenaceae bacterium
GAGCAGGCGATCGCCGCCCACCTCGGCGAGCCGCTCGAAGACCCGCACGGCCACCCGATCCCGACCTCCGACGTACAACTGTCGCGGCGCGACTTCCGCCGGCTCAGCGAGTTCCGCCCCGGCCAATGCGTCCTGATCCGCGAGGCCCAGGACGACAACCCAGCGCGCCTGCGCCGCTGGCGCGACCAGGGCCTGACGCCCGGGGCGCGGGTGTTCGTCCGCGGCTTCGACGAGTTGGACGACGTGTTCGAGCTGGAGGTCGCCGGGCAGACGGTGCGCCTCGGCAGCGAAGGGTTGCAAGGGCTGCGGGGCGAGGAAGTGACGTGACGCCTGTCTCCCCTCTCCCGGCTTTGCGGGAGAGGGGAGACAGACATTACCCCACCAGCGCGCACGCCAGCGCCGCCATCTTCAGAAACGGTTCGCCGCGGATGGCATCTCCGAAACGCAGGGTCGTGCCGCCGGGCACCGCCGACCACGACGCCCACTCCGAGCCGTCCCAACCGCGACAGCGGCCGCCGCCGCTGCCCGCCGCGTGGTAGCGACCCAGGACTCGCCCGTCGGCCGTCAGCACGTAGCCGCCTCGCAGCCATGCCACCGGGTTGTTGTCCGCCTCCGTCACCTCCCAGGTCCGGCCCAGCCACGACCGTCGGACGACGAACACCAACGACGCGTCCGCCCCCTCCGTCACCACGACGCACCGCGGCTGGCCGCCCAGCCAGCGCGGCGTGCGCTCGACGGCGACCCGCCCGACGAGTGTGCCGGCGGCCGCATCGACAATCGCTCGGCCGCCGGCGGCGTCGGGGTGGATCAACAGTTCGGGTCGTTCCAACATTGAGGAAATGCGCAAGTTCGCCGGTAGCGTTTGACCGCTCCGCGATCCTGTTCTACGGTTCTTGCAGAGTGAAGTTCGCCCTTCCTAACCCGCACCGGTCCCCAGGTGCAACCCCCGTCTTTCGCACACGACGGGCTAACGTGGAGTGTGCCGTGACTCTTGCGACGATGAACTTTTCGGCGCTGGCCATTGCCAGCTTGTACTACCTCTGGCGGGACGGTTACGTCGCCCGCCTGCGCCGCAGCCAGGTGCTGCGCGAGCGCGTTGCGTACATGCTCTGGTCCGCCGCCCACCACGTCGCTTGACCGCTCAACCCCAAGCCCCGCCGGGCGCCGCCGCCCGACGGGGCTTGCTACGATCTCAGGGCCGCGAGTAACTCCGCGACCTTGGCTCGCGCGGCGTCCGCCGTGATGTCGCGCAGCAGTATGGCCTTGTTTCGGGCCGTCGCGCCCGCGATCAACTCGACCTGCGACCGTTTCAGTCCGAACAGTTCGCGCACGAGTTCGACGAGGGCCGCATTCGCGCGGCCTCCGTCCGGTGGTGCGCGGACACCCAATCTCAGCGCCCCGGCCTGTTCGCCCAGCAGGCCGGGTTTGCGCGCGCCCGGCTGCGCCCGCACGCTCAACACCACGCCGCCATCGCGCTCGGCGATCACGCGAGTCCCTCCACGAGCGTATTGCCGATGCGGACGAGCGTCGCTCCTTCTTCCACCGCAACCTCGAAGTCGCCGCTCATACCCATCGACAGATGTTCGAGTGTCTGCGCGTCGCCGACGACTTCCTGGACCCGATCTCGCAACTGCCGCAAGCGCGCGAACGCCGGCCGGCTCGCCTCTGGGTCGTCGGCGACGGCTGCCATGCCCATCACGCCGCGGACGCGGACCTGCTTCACGGCCCGCAGCGACTCGGCAAGGGCGGCGACATCGGTGGGGGCGAAGCCGAGTTTCTGAGCCTCGCCACTGACGTTGAACTCCAACAGCACGTCGCACGGCCGGCCCTCGGCCTCGATGGTTTCCAACAGGCGCAGACTATCGACGGCGTGGATCAGGTGCGTCAGCGGCAGCGTGCGGGCGATCTTGTTGCGCTGCAGGTGGCCGATCAGGTGCCAGCGGGCCGCGGGCAGCAGCGCGGCCCGCTCCCAGAGCGCCTGCGGCCGGCTCTCGCCGAGGTCGCGCACTCCGAGGTCGAGGAGGGCTGCGGCGACGGTCGGTGTGGTGTACTTGGTGACGGCGACGAGCGTCACGCCATCGCGCGGCCGGCCGGCGCGGGCGCATGCGGCGGCGATGCGGCCCTCGACGGCGGCGAGCCGTCCGGCGAGCGTCGAGCGCAGATCGGCCTCAGTCATATAACGTCATCCTAGCGACGCAATCGCTTTCGACCTGCGCTGCCCACTGACTCCGAGGAGCCGCCACCACCGATGGCCGACATTCATGCCTTTCGCGCCCACCGCTACGATCTCGGCCACGTCGGCCCGCTCGCCGATGTCGTCGCCCCGCCCTACGACGTGATCGACCCAGCGTTCCAACAACGGCTCTACGACCGAAGCCCCTACAACGTCGTCCGCATCGACTTCGGCAAGGAGGAGCCGGGCGATACCGACGAGTCGAACCGCTACACCCGCGCCGCCCGCCTCCAGCGCGAGTGGACCGACGCCGGCGTCATCAAACAGGACACCGCCCGCAGCCTCTACGTCTGTCACCAGGAGTACCAGGTCGAAGGCGTCACCCACATCCGCAAGGGGTTCTTCGCCCGCGTCCGCCTGGAACCGTTCGGCTCCGGTCGCATCTACCCGCACGAGCAGACGTTCTCCGGGCCGAAGGCCGATCGCCTCGCCCTCATGCGGGCCACGGCCACGAACCTCAGCCCGGTCTTCGGCCTGTACCCCGACGACGGCGAGGTCCAGCAAATCCTCGACGACGCGGTGCGCCGCGCTCTGCCGGTCGAGGCGAGCGACCACCTCGGCACCGTCAGCCGCCTGTGGCCGGTGACGGACCAGCACGTCGTCAGCCGCGTCACCGGTCTGTTGGGACCGAAGCCGGTGTTCATCGCCGATGGCCACCACCGCTACGAGACCAGCCTGCGCTACCTCGACGAACAGCGGGCGGCCGGCCAGGTGCCCGGCGACGACGCGCCGCAGAACTTCACGCTGATGATGCTCGTCGGCATGAGCGACCCCGGCCTGTTGATTCTGCCGACGCACCGGCTCGTCAGCGGGTTGCCGGCGTTGACCGGGCCGCAACTGCGCGAGCGCCTGGCGTCGCACTTCGACATCGAGACCGTCGGCCACGGCACCGCGGCCGCGCAGTCCGCATGGGACGCGATCGAGGCCGACGGCTCGCAAGCGCTGCTGGGCTTCGGCACCGTCGTCGACGACGGCTGGCACATCGCCCGGCTGACCAAACCGGACGCGATGGCCGCCCTCGCGCCAGACAAGAGTCCTGCGTGGCGTGGCCTGGCCGTCAGCGTGCTGCACGTCCTGGTGCTTGGCGAGTTGCTCAAAGGCGGCACGTGCCGCTACGTCCACTTGCTGCGCGAGGTGACGGACGATGTGGCGGCGAAGGGCTGCCAACTTGCAGCGCTGGTGCCGCCGGCGACGATGGAACACGTCGAGCAGATTGCCAGCGGGCTGGAGACGATGCCGCAGAAGTCGACGTACTTCTACCCGAAGCTGCTGACGGGACTCGTGTTCAACTCGCTCAAGGGGCATTAGGAATTAGCCACAGATGAACACAGATGAACTCGGATAAGGCAGGAAAACGACTTTCTACTGCTTTATCCGTGTTCATCTGTGTTCATCTGTGGCTAATACATCCGCCGCCAATTCGGCAGTCGTCCATCACCGAAGCTGGCAGCCGCGGCCGCCGTGTCCGCTGCTGGCCGATTCGCCTTGCCCGCGCGGAAGCCTCTCGGTTAACATCACTTGCGCCAATGGCGACACCGCAACGACCCGGCGTGGTATGGGGTTTGCGTCCACCCCCATCCCAGGGAACCGGCCGCGCGGCCGGTGAGGTGAGGGCATGACCGCGACCCGCGACCGACCGTATTCGATCCTCATCACCGACGACGACCCGGACTGCCGCGCCGCCCTGCGCGACATCGTGGAGCCGCAGGGCTTCCAAACCGTCCTGGCCAGTTGCGGCGAGGAGGCCGTCGAGATCGTGCGGTTCCAGCCTGTCGATGCGGTGCTGTGCGACATGCACATGCCGACCCTTTCCGGCCTGGAGACGATCCAACTCGTCCGCCAGTTCAACGCGGCTTTGCCGTGCATCCTGGTGACGGGCGATGCGACCGAGGGCGTCATGCGGCAGGCGTTGACCGTGCGCGTCTATAGTGTGATCCCGAAGCCGGTGAGTAAAAACGTGGTGTTGTACACGGTGCGGCGGGCCGTCGGCGGTCCAGCCGCGCCCAACGCGACCGACCCCAAGAGGAGAGCGAACCCGTGAAGGTAGTCCCGCTGAACGACAAGATTGTGGTGAAGCGCCTCCAGGCCGAGGACAAGACGGCCGGTGGCCTGGTGTTGCCGGACTCCGCCAAGGAGAAGCCGAAGCAGGGCAAGGTGTTGAGCCTCGGCGACGGCAAGCTGCTCGACAGCGGCAAGCGGGCCGCGTTCCAAGTCAAGGAAGGCGACCGCGTGCTGTTCACCAGCTACGGCGGCCAGGAAGTGACCGTGGACGGCGAGGAGTACCTTATCCTCACCGAAGACGATGTCCTCGCGGTCGTCGACTGAATTAGCACGTCCAGCCAGCCCGGAACGCGAGCGATGGGGGATTGCATTCCCCGTAGCTCGCGCTCCGGGCTGAATCGCTTTCCGAATTACACGATGGCCACACTGGCGGTCAGCGCATCCTTCGCCACCAGGGCCGGCCAGTACGCGAACACCTCGCGCACCGCCGGTCGGCCCGTCGTGTAACCAGTCACGCCCGGAGGACCGCTCGTCACCAGCGGAGCCAACTCCTTGGCGAACCGCTCGACAACAGCCTTCTTCGCGTCGCGCACCGCCACCCGCAGCACCACTTCCGGCGGTTCGGCGGTCGCCGTCACAACGCCCGGCACGCAGTCGCCCGCACCCAACGTCTCGACGTAGAAGTGTTCCGGCTCCGCACCGGCCCGCCGCAGTCGCGCGCGGATCATCTCGCCGCAGCGTCGCGCCTTCGTGGCCGCGTGCGGGCCGAAGATGAGGAGCGTGCCGCTGGCCGCGAAGCCGTCGCGGTAGGCGATCGAGACCTTGTACGAATCCGTCGCCGATTGGCCGCGCGGGTGCCGTACCTCCACCACGTCCGGCCCCGTCTCGTGCAACTCGACGCTCGTGAAGTCGGCCGACACGTCCGGCGTCAGGTACGCGGCCGGGTCGCCGACTTCGTACAGGAGTTGCTCCGCGACCGTCTCGACGTTCACCGCTCCGCCGGTGCCGGCCGGCTTCGTAATCCGGCATGTCCCGTCCGCATCCACCTCGGCGACCGGGTAGCCGACCAGGGCGAGGTCGGTGCGCTCCCAGTTGATCCACAACCCACCGGTGACCTGCGCCCCGCACTCGATCAGATGGCCGGCCACGGTGCCGCCGGCCAGGCGGTCCCAATCGTCCCATGCCCAGCCGTGTTCGTACGCCGCCGGCCCGACCGTCAGACAGGCATCGGCAACGCGGCCAGTCACGACCACCGACGCCCCGCGGCCGAGCGCCTCCGCGATGGGCCGGCTGCCCAGGTACGCGTTGGCGCTGACGACGCGCGACCGCACGGTCGCCAACGGCTCGTTCGTGTCCAGGTTGGTGAAGGCGTGGCCAGTGGCGATGAGTTCGTCGAGTCGGGGTAGCAGATCGTCGCCGGCGACGACGCCGATCTTTCGATCCGACAGCCCTGCCGCATCGAGGATCGTGCGGGCCTTGGCGGCACAGGCGGCCGGGTTCATGCCGCCAGCGTTCGTGACGATTTTCGGGCCGGGTTGCGCAAGCAGGTGGGGGGTCAAGCGTTCGAGGACGTTCAGGAAGTCGGACGCGAACCCTGCCGCCGCGTCCTTCGACTTCTGGACCGCCAGGATCGACATGGTCAGCTCGGCCAGATACTCGAGCGTGAGGTAGTCGAGATGGGTGCGACTCGTCAATTCGACCGGAGCGTCGAGGTTGTCGCCCCAGAAGCCGCAGCCGTTGCCGATGCGAAGGGTCATGAAATGAGTTTAGCGACGCACCGGAGGCGCGTCGCTAAACGGTAGACGCAAATCGGCTCGCTCGATTACGCCGTGACGAAGCCTTGCATCGAACGCACGAACGCATCCCAAGACACAGTCACCACGCCATCGTCCGCGCCCTGCCGCCGCGGGCCGTCGGTGCCCCACGGGTTGCGCAAGGTCACCTGGCCGTCGGCCGACACACCCATCACCGTGTAGGCGTGCCCGTTCACGAAGCCGTAGCGATCCGCGCCGGCCGCGTTGGTCAGCGCCACGGCCGGGCGGTGGCTCGCGGCGACCGCCCGCAAGTCGGCCAGGTCGGCCCGACCGAGCGGGCCGGCGTGCCACATCGACGCGCCGGTCAGCGCTGTGAGGGCCGAATCGGCCTGCATGTATTTGTCGCCGTAGCGGTCGGCCCACTGCGACTGGTTCGTGTCGGTCCAGCGGACGCCCATCTCCTGCAAGTAGGCCCGCTGGTAGATCAGCACCCAGGCGTCGCCGGGGTTGGCCAGCATCGGGTCGTTGTCGGTCCACTGGCCGTCGAAGTACACCGTCTGCGTCACCCAGCCGGTGCCGGGGCGGTACAGCGAGACGGCGTACTGGTTTTGGCCGGTCTGGCGGATGCGGCCCGCGAGGTCCACGCCGCTGCTGGTGACGGCCGCCAGCGATGCCAGCAACACGCAGGTGCCGGCCTCACCCTGGCGGACGCTGCGGGCATCCGAGGTGCCGTCGAGGATGTCGTCGATTTCGTTGCGGAAGTAGTCGAAACCAGCTCCGCCCTGGAGGAAGTCGGCTCCGGCCCCGCCGTCGAGTCGGTCGTCGCCATCGCCGCCGTAGAGTTTGTCGTTGCCGGCCCCGCCGCCCAACCAGTCCTCGCCCGCCCCACCGTAGAGCGTGTCGTTACCGGCACTGGCGTCGAGCGTGTCGTCGCCGAGGCCGCCGATCAAGGTGTCGTCGCCCTCGTGGCCGTACACCCAATCGTTGCCGTTGCCGGCGTCCAGGTAGTCGTTGCCGGCTCCGCCGGAGACTAGGTCGTCGCCGTCGCCACCGAAGATCGCGTCGTCGCCAACGTTGCCGTACAGGCGGTCGGCTCCGATGCCGCCCTCGATCCAGTCGTTGCCGGTATCGCCGTAAACGGTGTCGTTGCCGGCGTCGCCATAGAGCTTGTCGTTGCCGCCGGCACCAACGATCAGGTCGTGGCCCGAGCCGCCGTGGATCGTCGCGGACACGGGACGCGACGCGGCGGACGTGTCCACGAATAGCCGGTCGTCGCCGCCGCGGCCATCGATCTCGACTCGTGCGACGGTCCCGAAGTTGAGCTTCTTGCCGTTGGCGTCTACGGTGACGCCGCGATTGGTCTGCCGGACGACCACGGTGTCGGCGGATTCGCTGCCGGTGACCGTCAGGACGCCGCTGCGCAGGCTCGCGGTGACGCCCGCGGCCGGCAATGTACGGTCTTCGAGCGGCAGGACTTCCAGCGTGCGGGTTGGCTTGAACGTTCCGGCCATCGTTCGCCTCCTTGCCGCAGTCCAAACGCTTCTCCGAAGCGTCGCTATACGCCGAGCGCCGCCAGCGCGACCGCCAGCCGGCACCCCGCCGCGAACTCGGTCAGGTCCACCCATTCGTCGACGGTGTGGATCGCGTTCTGCCCCGCGCCCATCGTCACCGTCGGCACCTTGTGCCGCAGCATCCAGTTCGCGTCCAGCCCGCCGTTGGCCACTCGCCGGTTCGGCGTGCCGCCGAGCGATTCGACCGCTCGCGCCGCGCGTTCGACCACTGGGGCGTCGTCCTTCAGCCGGAACGGGTAGTAGTCGGTTCGCGCCCGGAAGGCGACCTTGGCCCGCTTGCCCGCGTCGTCGGTCAACTCGCCGGCGGCGTGGGCGAAGGCGTCCTTGTACGCGGCCGTGATGGCCTTGGCGAACGCGGCGTCGTGGCTCCGCGACTCGCCGAGAATGCGCACGTAATCGGTGACGACGTTGGTCGCATCGCCCGCCGGCCGACCGTCGCGGCCACCGAACGGACCGACGTTGCTCGTTCCCCGCGATGGTTCCACACTGGCCGTTCCACGACCTTTATCGGCCATCCGGCTGGATTTCTTGAACGAATCCGCGGATTCGGCTTTTTCGACCTTCCCGAACCAGCCGCCACGAACGGCGTCGGCGATGGCCAGCGCCGCGACGCCGGTGGCCGAAATCCCCTTCTCCGGGGCGACGCCAGCGTGCGATGCCTTGCCCTCGATCTCGACTTCCCAGCGATCCGCGCCGACGGCCCCGAGGATCAGGTCGTTCGCCAGCCGGCCGTCGAAGTTGAAGCCCATGGCCGGCCCGCCGAGGTCCGCCGGGTCGAGGTAGCGCGCCCCGAACAATCCACTTTCCTCGCGCACCGTGAACAAGAGCGTCAACGGCGGGTGCGGCAGGCCGTGCTTGAGAAGCGTCGCCACCATGTTGACGAGGACGGCACACCCGGTGCGGTTGTCGCCGCCGAGGGCCGTCTTGCCGGCCGCGATGATGCGGCCCTTCTTCAAGACCGGCTTCGCCCCGGCACACAGCGGCACCGTGTCCAGGTGCGTCATGAACAGCAGCCGCGGCCCCGCCACGGTGCCGGGCAAGGTGGCGATCAGGTTGCCGGTCTCGGTCGGCAGGGGGATGCGCTGGTTGGCGTCGTCGTGGCGGATGGCCGACCGGGCGACGCCGGCATCGCGCAGCGCCGCGCTGACCGCCCGGCCGATGGCGGCCTCGTGGCCAGTCGTGCCCTCAACGGCGAGGAACCGCATCAAGAGGTCCGTCGCCGCCTTCGCGTCCACCAGTTTTGCAATGTCGTGAACCATGCTACCCCCTGCGGTCTCACCGCCCGTCGCGGGCCACCGCTCCCGCGGTCGTCCACAGGTAGCAATCGTAGTGACGCCGGCCGCCCCAGTAGCGGCGCTCGAACTTGTCCCGCAGCGCCCATGCCCCGTTCGTCGGCGGATTCGGAGTGCCGGTGACGGCCAGAGTCGCTCCACCGCGGGCGGCCGGCAACTCGACGCGCGAAACCGCCGTGCCAGTCGCGTCGATCAACTCAACCTCCGTGTCGTTGCCGCGGGCCGCGAGGTGCCAGCGGAAGTGAATCCCCTCCTCGACGTTCAGCGCCGGCCCGCTGACCCACGCGACGCGCTCGCCCGGCTCGGCGGTCCACTCGACCGTTTCAAGTGCTTGCCACAAGAGCGCGGCGCGGGCCGCGAACTTGTCCTGTCGGCCGACGTTGGCGATCGCGACTGCGACCAGGCCGCCGGCGATGCCGACCACGGCACTGCGCCGCCACGCCACGAGCGGCACGCCGGCCAACTTCGTCAGCAGCCCCGCGAAGGCGATGTCGAGGCCCCAGACGGCCGGCATGGTGTACCGGCCGGAGATGGCCGGCATCGGCGCGTACACCGCGATGCCACACACGACGAGTAGTGCCGCGGTGACCCACGCCGCCCGCTCGCTAACGCTCGCGGCTCTTATTGCCGGCTCGCAAACGCTCGCGGCTCTGACTCGCTCGCTCACGCTCGCGGCTCTTATAGGAGCC
>CAZNSL010000147.1:0-9539 GCA_964574975.1 uncultured Alcaligenaceae bacterium
GGCGACAACCTGAAGGCCAAGGTTTCCACCGCCGAGTTGACGGGCGAGTTCGACGCCACCGAACTGGTCAAGGCGTTGAATAAGGCCGGGTTCCACGTCAAGGTCAAGCAGTAACGGGAATCCCGCCAATGCGGAGGTCTCGGACCCCGGCCCGGTGCCGGGGTTCTCTTTTTGTGCGACACATTACGCGACCAGTGCCACCAGGCCCCGCCGAGTCACTCCATGAGACACTTCGACATGGATTGCAGGAAGCCGGCCGGCCGGCCGCACGCGCAGGTCAACCAGTGCTACCTCTGCCACCAGACGACCGCGTGGAACGACATCAAGGGGGGGTGGGCTGGTACAAGCATCGCGGAAGGCCGACAGGAGATAGAATGGTCCTGCGGCCCGACAGTTCCGCGATTCTCGAAACTCCACATGAGGTGATGGCCATGAAACCAGACACGACCCGTCGGGACTTTCTCCGGGGCGGCACCGCGGCGGGGGTACTCGCCGCGGCGACATCCGCAGTCCAATCGGCCGACGAGCCACGCCCGCCGGGACAGGACCACAGCCAGCATCAACGCCCTGCCGGCGATTACCCGCGCGACCGTGCCGGCCCCGGCGGTCCCGTGGGCAGCCCGACGGACCGCGGCAAACTGGTGTCCGGCTTCCGTTCCGCCACGGAGCCGCCGGTCCTCGTCGAGACGCCGGACCTCCCCAACAGCCTGCCGTGGAAGGTCGTCGACGGTGTCAAGGAGTTCCACCTCACGGCCGAGCCCGTTAAGCGCGAGCTGCTGCCGGGCCAATTCATGAACTTCTGGGGCTACAACGGCGGCATGCCCGGCCCCACGATCCAAGTGACCGAGGGCGACCGGATTCGCATCGTCCTCCACAACAAGCTCCCGGAGGAGACCACCCTGCACCTCCACGGCCTGGAACTGCCCAACGCCATGGACGGCGTCCAGTTCCTGACGCAGGATCCGATCGCGCCCGGCGGCACGTTCGCCTACGAGTTGACCGTCCACCAGACCGGCACCTATTTCTACCACTCTCACTATCCGATGCAGGAAGCTATCGGCATGGTCGGCCTGTTCATCATCCATCCGAAAACGGCGTACACGCCGGTCGTCGATCAGGACTTCGCTCTGATTACGCAAGAGTTTCGGATCCTGCCGGCGAGCGACACGCCGGCTACGATTTTGATGGACTTCAACTGGTTCACCTTCAACGGTCGTTCCGGGCCGTATGTCACGCCTCTGGTGGTGCGGTTGGGCAACCGGGTGCGCATCCGCATCCTGAACTTTAGCACCGACGATCACCATCCCATCCACTTCCACGGCCACACCGGCTGGATCACCGGCACGGAGGGCGGCCGCATCCCGGAGTCGGCCTGGATTCCGACCAACAACATCCTGGTCGGCGTGGCCCAGGTCCGCGAGGTCGAGTTCGTGGCCAACAACCCCGGCGACTGGATGTTCCACTGCCACATGTTCCACCACAATATGAACCACATGGTCTCGGGCGTCGGTCCCGGCAGCCGCGAACTGGCCCGCAACGGCACGATGGACCCCCGCTATCGCGTGCCGGCTTTCCCCCAGGATACGGGCATGATGGCACCGATGACGATGGCGGAGATGGCCCGGTTCGACAAAATTCCCCTGACGCGGGGCATGAGGCCGGGCTGGCCCATGAGTACCATGGCGCTGATGACCAACATCCGCGTGCTGCCGCCGGACCTCTACGACCGGATTAGGTCCGGAAAGGGTGAGGTTCGCCCCGGCGAGAGCGTCCCGGGGGCCGCGCCTCCGGCCATGAAGCACGACATGAAAGACATGAAAGACATGAAGGATATGAAGCACAAGTAGCGTGAGGCTGGGGCGAGACCGATTCTACGGCGCGCGGAAAGGCCCGCACCCCGACGGCAGAGAGCCCGTCGGAGTGCGGGCCTTTCCCCGTTGCCTCGACGCCTCAGCGGGGCGTGGGGTTCGATTCCAGGTGTCCGCCGGGCGACGGCAAAACCGGCACGCTCAGGCCGTCCACCAGCAACAGCCCACAAATCGCTACTTCCTCCTCGCGCAATGCCAGCAGGCTGCGGGTGTACCTCTCGCGGACCTCCAGCACGTTGCGCTGGAGCATGACCACCTGGGGCCAGGCGATGCGCCGCTTGTTGTACATGTCCAATTGCACTTCGTAGGCTTCGGTGGCTTGCGGGACGCTCGAATCGCGGTAAATCGCGAAACTCTCCAGGGCCGTCCGGTAACGATTGAAGGATTCGGCCAGACGCTGCCGCAGGGACAATTCCACCCGCCGGACTTCCGCCAGGGAGCGCCCGAGATCGGCCTGGACCTCCCGGATGGTGCCCTGGTTGCGGTCCCACAACGGGATTTTGAGGCGGAGTTGAACGCCCGTCGCGACGGCGTTGCGGGACTCGAAGTTGTACCCGGTCGCTGCCTGGAGCTGGATGTCGGGGATCGGCTCCACCTGTTCCCGCCGCAAGGTAATCTGGTCGTGGACCACGTGGGCCTGGGCCGCTTGCAGTTCCGGGCTTTCTTGGAGCAGCCGCGCCAAGCTGGCGGCCCAGTCGAGCGGCGGCCCATCCGGTTCCAGTTGGCCCTTCAGCGGTGCCGGTGGCAAATCGGGCGAGCCGAGGACGGCGGTCAGATGCTGCCAGTGGGACGTGTAACGGTTTTCCAGGGTGCGCAAGTCGATCTTCGCGTCGTTGACCGCGACTTGCGCCAGCAGCACCTCGGCCCGGTTGGCCTGACCCGTGTTGAACATCTCCTTGTGGGTCTTAAGTGATTCTTCGGCGTTCGCGAGGATGCTGCGGTGCAAGTCGATCATCCGCTGCAAGGCCAGCAGTTCGTAGAAGCGCGTCCGCACGCCGTTGAGGACGCGGTATTGCTGCTGGAGAACCCGAAGTTCGGCTTCGTAGGCTTCCTGGTTGTACTTGGCGCGGCTCAAGCGCAGTTTGCCCGCCGTGACGATGGTCTGTTCCACGAAGCCGCCCTGGAGTTCGCCGGCGGTTCCCCGGACGCCGACCTGATCGCCGAGGTAGCCGATGGTCGGGTTGGGGTACAGGCCGGCCTGGAGGGCCTTGGCGCGGGAACTATCCACCTGGGCAGCCGCCTGGGCCAGGGTGGGGTTGCCTTGCAAGGCCATTTGCTCCAGGTCGGCCAGACTCAGCGCGGCCGCTGGAGTCGGCGCGGCGTCCGCCGCCCCCATGCGCCCAGGCTCTTCCGCGAGAACCGGACCATAAATCCCGACAACCACGACGAAACAGGCCCGCCACGCCGGCCATGCTGGTTCTTTGGCTAATGTGCTGCGCATCCTTACGGCTCCCTCGACTTGCGAAGAGTCTCTCCACCGGCCCCGAGACTTGTGGATCGTATCGGCGGCACCGATAGTCCTTCATCCGCCGTCCAAAACGGTTCTCGGGTCAACCCGCACTTTCGCCGACAAGCTTTGACGACTTTATCGAGAAAACGGAGCCTGCCCCCCAGGGGCTTGATTTCCCAAGAGACCAAGGACTGGAGGGTTGCGGTCTGGTCAGCAAGCCGTGCGCTCACCAGCGCGACGGGGGCGATGCGTTGGAATTGGCAGGATTCTATCCGTAGTCCCTCTTCGGCTCGTACCGAATATGCCGTCGCCCGCGGCGCTTCGCTACACAAGGGTTCGGCACACGGGCCGACGCCGAAAGAGAGTTGGGGCCGTTGTTTCGCCGCGGGAGTTTGAGGGTCGGCAACAATAAGCCGGCTGGGGAAAGTTTGTCGGCGGCCGATCCGGCAGGAAGAGGTGCGGGCCGGGTCAAGAGTTGCCGGAAACTGACCGGGCCGCGCGGGACGACTGAATCTTGACCAACGGCCAGCCGGGGCCGGTTATCTCGCGGGATTGCTTTCGAGTTTCACGACCCTTGCCGCCATCGACCGCGCGGTCGTGTGCATCCGCGCCCAAAATTCCCGCACGTTCGATCCGGTGCCTCTCCGAGTCACTTCGGCACGTTTGCCGTCAGGTTGGCACGGAACGCAAACCTCCGTTGGCGAGACGCAAGGCCGGCGGCATCGCAAACGGTGCGTTTTCCTAGGTACTTCCGAATCTGCCCGCGCGGGCAGCCCGCCGCACGGCACCGGCCGGCACTTGCGATGCGACTTGAAACAACGGTAGCCCGCCTACGCGATGGCAAGCCCTTTCATCGCCGCGCGAAAGACGTTCCAACTGATCTCGATCACGCCGTCGTCCGCCCCCTGGCGGGCCGGCCCGTCCGTCCCCCACGGGTTACGCAACCGTACCCACGTGCCGCGGGCGTCGTCACGAAGCGCGACGACAGCGTAGGCGTGCCGGGCGACCAGCCCCACGCCGGCAAAGTTGAGACGAGGCCGCTCGTCCGGCGTGGCGGTCAACGCGATGACGGGGCGGCCCCCGGCGACCGCTCGGCGAAGGGCCGACAGGTCATCGGATGACAGTCCGGAACCCGATTCGCCGCGCCACCGGGCGTCGCCGGTCAACGCGATCAGGCCGCGGTCGGCCCGTTGGAAGCCGTCGCCGTACTTTGCCACCCAGCCGTCGACGTTTGGGTCATCCCAACGCACGCCCATCTCCTGGAGGTAGGCCCGCTGGTAGAGCAGCACCCACGTGTCGCCGTGCGCGGTCGGCCGCGGGTCGGCATCCGTATACGTGCCGTCGAAGACGACGGTCGGCGTCACCCAACCCGTCCCCTCGCGGTAGATGGGCACCGCGTAACGCCCGCCGCCGAGCGGGCGGATGCGGCCCGCCAAGTCAACACCGGTCTCGCTGACCGCGGCGAGCGAGGCGAGGATGACGCACGTGGCCGAACCCTTCTGCATCACGTCCGACGGCTTGCCGCCGTCCGGCGACACCGCCGCGGCGTCAAACGGCTGGTAGTAAGTGTCGAAGCCGGTCCCGCCGTCAAACCGCTGGCCGCCACCCGCGGGCAGGGACAGCCGGTCGTCGCCGGCCCCGCCTTCGTACCTGCCCGACCCAACGCCCCCGTAAATTCGGTCGCTGCCACCGCCGCCATAGACTTCGTTCGTTCCGGCCCCGCCGACGATCAGATCGGCTCCCGTGCCGCCGACCAGCGTGTTGCGGCCGCCGCCCCCCCAAAGCCGGTCGTTGTCGTCGCCGCCGTCGGCGAAAGCGTCATTTGGTCCATACACGGCGACGCTGTCGTCGCCGCCGCCGCCGTTGACCGTCAGCCGCGTCGGCAGCGCCGCCTTGGCATCCCGACCGTCGAGGACGACCAGGTCATTGCCGCCGCCGGCGTCCACCCGGACGCTAGCGACCCCGGTGAACGTGCGGATCGCACCGTCGGTCTGAACGATCGTCGCGCCGCCCTGTTGCCAGACGCGCACCGTGTCCGCGTGGTCCGTCCCGCGGACCGTCACCGCGCCTCCCTGTTGCGCGACTACCGCCGCACCGCTGGGCACAGTCCGGTCTTCAAGGGCGAGGAGGCCCGCTAGAAGGCGAGGGACGGGCCGGCGCGGCATCGGTTCACCCCCTATTTGCGGTTACGGGAACGGGCCGCGCGACTGGATAGTAGGTCGCGCGGCCCTGATCGCAGTGTCGTGGTCGAGACGGTCGATACCCAAACGGCTTCGTGGTCGCAAGTGCAACCCTCCCATTCGTTTCACGGACCGCGGGGCGCTGTAGGCGCTACCGGGGCATTACCCTACCTTCGTAGCGGCATAACAAGTGCAGCAAACTCGCCCCGGGTGTCGCAAAAAAAGGGATGCCGTTTCGAAACGTCGGTCGTGGGCCGTTGCTCTACGGGCGGCTACAATACGCGGATTCAGGTCACTCGTCCGGTCGGTTCAAACACAAATGTTGCGGGTTGGGTTGACCTTCTGGTTGGTGGTGGCAACGGCGGCCGGGCCGTGGTTTTGCTGCTGCGCCGCGGACCAAGTCGTCACGCGGGCGTTCGCCCTGGTGAACGGTCTGGGCCACACCCACGGCCGGTGCGAATGCGCCGGGCGGAGCGGCCACGCGCCGGACGGGAGCCGCGAGGGCCGCCGTCCGTGCAACCCCGTGCCCGGCGCGTGCGATTGCCGGATGGACGCGCCGGCCAAGGACGATTCGTCGGCCACCGAGTGGACGGACGCGGTGCGGTTTGTCCGCAACATCGCGGCAGAATCCTCCTGGTTCCCCGTTTCCTTTATGGCCATCATTGGCGATGTCACTCGCCCGGCCGCCTGTGTTGACATGTTGACGCGGGTGGCCCCCGCTTTCCCCCGCTTGAGCGGCCGCTCGATCCTCTCGGCCATTCAACTCTTCCGCTGTTAGCCGGTAGGGATACCTTTCCGGCCGTTCCGCCACAGGTGCGGTCGCGAGACTTTGTACGCCTGGGCTGCGGCCCAAACGTACTGGTTCCGTCACAGGCGTAACCGTTGGTCAATGTCCCGGCCGTTCGGGAGGAGGGGGCTATGGCAAAGCGACGTAAGGCGCGGCCGCAGCGTGACTGGATCGCCGCGCGAATGGCCCGGACACAGCGACGGTGGGTGCTGATCTTTGGAGCGGTCGCGGCCGTTGCGCTCGTCCTCCTCGTCCTCGTTCACACGTGGCCGCTCGGCGACCACGACCACGTCGCGGGTCCCCACGGCGGCACGCTCCACACGCTGGACGGCGGGAGCCAACACCTCCACGCCGAAGTCGTCGTCGGCCCCACGGGAGCGCTACAGGTATACGCGCTCGGCGAAGCGCCCACGGACGCCACGGCGTTCGAGGGCAAGAGCGTCCTCGCCGAGTTTCGTACGGACGACGACCCCAGTCCGTACACGGTCGTCCTACATCCCGACCCGGCCGCCTCGGGAGCGCCCGCGCCGCGGCTGGGCGGAAAACTCCCCGGCGAGCGCCTAGGCCGGCGGATGCGGTTGGACGCCCGAGGTCTGGTCATCCAGGGCGAGGCGTACTCCCTTCGCTTCGAGTGGCGAAGTGAGCTGTCGGCGGCGGAAGTCGCGCGGCTTGTCGCCGAAGAGCAGCGCGGCCTCTACCTACGGGCCGGCGGCCGGTACACGGAGGACGACATCGCGGCCAACGGCCGGAGGACCGCCGCGGACAAGTTCCGCGGTCTTAAGGCCGAACACGCCGTTCACCCGAAGTCGGGTGGGTCGCTCTGCCCGACCGCCGGATTGTCCGCCGACCCGCGCTTCGAGTGGGTCGTCGGGGGGCAGCGCCTTCGCTTCTGCTGCCCGCAGTGCATCGACGAGTTCGTCGCGTCCGCAAAGGCGGACGCACGCGCCTCGGACGCAGCCGGCGAGCGGTCGCCGTAGGCGGATCGTTCGTCGCCCGACGCAAGGTCGCCCGCAGTGACTGAGGCCCGCCGCGGTGGCGGGCTCGTTCAACGGTGGCGCGGTGTCGGCCGGAGCGTTTCCGGCCGGCCGCGCCGCGTTCCACACCACGAGGAGGTTTGCGATGAATCGGTACGTTTACCTGTGTGCGGCGGTCGCCGCGGTCGGCGGGCTGTTGACCCTGAGCATGACGGGGGTGCGGGCGGACCACCCCGACGCCGGCCAACACGCCGATCACTTCGCTAAATGCGCGAAGATCTGCGCCGATTGCCAGGTCCAGTGTGACATGTGCTTCAAGCACTGTGCGACTCTGCTCGCCAAGGGCCAGAAGGAACACGAGAAGTCGATGCACAGCTGCGTCGATTCCGCGGAGTGCTGCAAGCTAGCAGCAACGCTCTCGGCTCGGCAAAGTCCCTACGCCATTCCGGCCTGTGAGTGCTGCGCGAAGTGCTG
Organism: uncultured Alcaligenaceae bacterium; assembly: GCA_964574975.1. GTDB lineage: Bacteria > Planctomycetota > Planctomycetia > Gemmatales > Gemmataceae > JAXMAS01. The sequence continues at coordinate 7,734 of CAZNSL010000147.1, forward strand.
CGACGACTGCGCGGCGGCCTGCGAGAAGTTCCCGGGCGACAAGCACATGGCCGCGTGCGCCAAGTCGTGCCGCGACTGTGCGAAGTCGTGCCGCGACATGGTGGCGATGATGAAGAGCTAATGCCCGCGTCCAGACCGCGACGGCACACGAAGTCCCCGTCGAACCCGCATCGGCCCTTTCCAATCGGGGCCTATGCGATTCCGAGTCCGGCGATTTGCTACTTTTGCCGCGATTTGAATGGGTTTGCTCCGGCATTTGTCGAAGTCCGACCCAACCGATCAGCATTCGCATTCCTTCGCGACCGTCCTCACGGCCGGCCTCGCACCCGGGCCGCATCCGTCCGACCGCCTGGGTGGAGCGGTGGGGAGACCAATGACATGGCAGGGGCAGCCGGAACACCCGAACACGCTCCGCCGCCCAAGATGGCGGAAGGACACGCGCACGCCTTCCGCACCAGTGAGGTTCTTGACCGGCTGGGGACCGATCCCGAGCGCGGACTGACCGAGGTGGAGGCCGAACGACGGCGGGCAAGGCTCGGCCCGAACGAGTTGTCGGAAGCCCCGCCCCCGCCGCTCTGGCGGAAGTTCTTGGCGCAGGTCACCGAGCCGGTGGTCCTCATCCTGCTCGCCGCGGCGGCACTGTCGGCCGGGATCGGGGAGTGGGCCGATGCGCTCGCGATTCTCGCCATCGTCGTCCTCAACGCCCTCCTCGGGGTGTACCAAGAACAGCGGGCCGAACACGCCCTTGCCGCCCTCCGCAGGCTCTCGGCCCCGGTCGCCCGAGTGATCCGGGACGGCCGACCCCGCGCCGTGCCGGCCCGCGATCTCGTTCCGGGGGACCGCGTCGAGCTGGAGGCCGGTGACTTCGTTCCGGCCGATGTCCGGCTGCTGACCGCGACCGGCCTGCGGGTCCAGGAGGCCGCCCTGACCGGCGAGTCGGAGCCGGTCGACAAAGATCCGGGTGCCGTGCTCGACCCGGCCACCCCGCTCGGAGACCGGCGAAACATAGCCTGCCTCGGCACGGTGGTCGCTGCCGGGAGGGGGAGCGCTGTCGTGGCCGCGACGGCGATGCAGACCGAACTCGGCCGCATCGCCGTGCTGCTCCAGCACGATGCCCCCGAGCCGACCCCGCTCCAGCGGCGACTGGGCGAGTTGGGCCGTACCATCTCCATCGGCTGTCTGGCCGTGGCCGCCGTGGTCTTTGCCCTCGAACTCACGCGCGGCACCCGGCTCACCAAGGTCCTGCTCTTGGCGGTCAGCTTGGCGGTGGCGGCCGTGCCTGAGGGGCTGCCGGCAGTGGTGACCGTTGCCCTCACCCTAGGAACGCATTAGGAGCACGTACAGCATCGAAATGATGTTTCCGGCTGGGGTAGTAGCTGGTGGGTCGTATCATGCACTTCTTTGGCTCCGCCAGGGCCAAGCAACCACGTTGTATCCATTGGGAGGATTCTTCCTACCTTCTTTGACCGGGAAGCTATTGTTGGTCCCGAACGTCCACTTGGCCAATCCACAGAACTGAGACGATCAACTACAGGTAAGAAAGTTATAGGTATTATTATATAGGTTTGTGCGACCAACTTACCGTGGCGGAACCCGCGGTTTCCCGTCGGGGCCGCGACAATCTTACCGTGGCCCCCGCGACAATCTTACCGTGGATAACCTTCGCCATCCCGCCACTTATCCCCAGGGCGCTCGGGCCGGTCGCGCGACAATCTTACCGTGGCTCACCGCCGCTGTGGAAACGGCACCGACATTCTGGTTGTGCCATGACCACATTCGTGACAGACTGGTCGGTAGACCCCTCGA
>CAZNSL010000148.1:0-1292 GCA_964574975.1 uncultured Alcaligenaceae bacterium
ACTTGTTGCCCAGGCCCTCGCCCTCGCTCGCGCCCTTCACGATGCCGGCGATGTCCACCAGGCGCAGCATCGCCGGGATGATCTTCTGGGACTCGATGTGGGAGCGGATGATCTCGAGCCGCGGGTCGGGGATGGGCACCACGCCGACGTTTGGCTCGATGGTGGCAAACGGGTAGTTGGCGGCCAGCGCCCCCGCTTTTGTCAGGGCGTTGAAAAGCGTGCTTTTGCCGACGTTGGGGAGACCGACGATGCCTGCTTCCATAGGGGCGGATGATAGATCCGAAGAGAAGTCGGATCAGGGGACGCCGCCCCAGAGCGTTACGGCCAGCAATCGCCGTACGGAATCACACACACCGACCAGATCGACGTGCCGTAGGACTCCGCATCATCGGCACGCTGCGGGCCAGTCGTCTGGCCGGGCTTGAGTCCGATCGTCCGCATTGACGTCGGAGCATTGGCGGGCCACCATCGAACCATCATGAAGTTGTTGGAAAGATTCCGAAACTGCACGGATCCAGACTTGGCGACAGGATTGTACGTGACGCGAGCAAAGACATCCGGAAGGAAAGGTGACGGGGTGTACCACGCGCTCCAGCCGCCAGATTCGAGCGTTGGGCCGTCAACGGCATGCGGATGAGGATCTGGCTTCCCGCAAGGATCAAAGGTCGCGCCATAGACATTCACATCGACGCGCCCAGCAATGATGTCCGCCTCGTCGCACCCGAAATCTTGAGAGACCACACCGCCGAGGACTCGGGTCGTGCGGTCCGGGCTTGGCAGGCTTGTGACAGCATTCCATTTGAAGCTCGCGGCAGCATTCGCCAGATTCCGAAACTGCACCCAGGCCCGCTTCGCACCTTGGTTGTACTTTGTCCGCGCCTGAATCCCCGGGAACCTGGGATTGGGAGGGGCCCAGGAAGTCCAATCCGTCGCCGGAGCAGACCGAGCTGCGAACGACTCCTCGATGGCTTCCACGCGGGGAGCGACGCTCGCCTCGGGCGCGGCCGGCGCTCCGCTGCTCCGGGGCGAAGTCTCCGCGGCCCCGACAGCTTTCGGACTGGCTGGCTCCTTCGAACTGGCCGATTCCTGCGATTGCCCGCAAGCTCCAAGGAAAACGGCAATCCCGACCCCAAGTCCCGCGTTCACGAGTGGCACGGGAGTTCGCCGCAACACGATTGGGTACCCGTTTCTCATTCGATGCTCAGAGGGAGACCCATACCGTATCATTTGCCACACAGTGACGCAAGCGCTCGTAGCTCAGCCCGGATAGAGCATCGGTCTTCGAAACCGAG
>CAZNSL010000148.1:1302-9529 GCA_964574975.1 uncultured Alcaligenaceae bacterium
AGGGTCCAAGGTTCAAATCCTTGCGAGCGCGTTGGACGGAGAGGGTTGCGCCTTGCACCTCAGCCCTCGAACCTTTCGACTCCCTTACGGGCAGAGCAGGTCGTTGTACGCCGTGGCGAAGAGGGTGAAGTCGACGTCGTCGACGAAGGTATCGTTGTTGAAATCGGCGGGGCAGCAGTTGAACACCGGGTTGCTGGGGCACACCAAGACGTCGTACGCGCCCGCGAAGACCGAAAAGTCCGCGTCATCGACCAGCCCGTCGGCGTTGAGATCGCCGACGCAGCGTGGCGTGGAGCATGCCGCGATGTCGGTGATGATCGGTGCGCCGGACTGCGTGAACACCTGTCCGACGCCGCCGGGTGTCGCGACGAGCTGCTTGGCCTCGACCGTCGGCACGAACGGCGTCGCGGCCAGCGTCAGATCAGCCTGGCGGCAGCCGGTGTCGAGCGAGGTGTAGCCGCGGATGAACTTCACGTCGCTCCCGCCGAAGCCGATGTCCGTGGTCACGCCGGCGAGCGTGACATGCCCGAACGGCGCCGCGATTGCAACCGCGTTGGCCGCGCTGTTGGAGAGCACGGTGTTGAAGCGCCCGTAGAGCTTGGCCCGCTGGAAGGCGCCGGTGCTCGCGTCGAACACCGCGGCGGAGGCGTTGTGGAACAGCACCGCCGCCGTGGTCTCGGTGCCGCCAGCAATCACCACCTCGTCGCTGCTCCGCAGGTATTCAACGCCCCGCGGCGCATTGGTGAACCGCGTGATCGCGTTCGTGGCGGCGACGCTCCAGTCCACCCCACCGTCCACCCCGCGGATCCGCATCACCACCAGGTCCGAAGCCCCGACCTGCGCGATCCCGGTGCCGAGCCGCCCGCTGACGACGAGATCGCCGTCGCGGGTGAAGCAGAAGCCGTCGGCGGTCATGTTCAGCGAGGGATGCTTGTAGGTGCGGGCCCAGGTGATGGTGCCTGCGGCGTCGAGGCGTGCGGCGAAGGCGACGTACGAACCAAACCCGCCGGTGGGGCTGAACTCGCGGGCGTGGCCGACGATGAAGAGGTTGTCGCTCGGCGGGTTGGGCACGCCGCGCCACTCGCGGATGTCCGCGAAATCCAGGTAGCTCTGGCTCGCCACGCCCGCGAACGAATAGAAGTTGTTCACCAGCGGCGCGCCGCTCGACGACGCGACCCGCGTGTACACGCCCGCCGAGGGCACGCCCGGCACCTGCAGCCGGTTCACCGACGCGAGCGACAGGTCCGACAGCTCACGCACGCCGACGCCCACATTGAGCCCGCCGACAAACGGCGTCCCGGTGTAGAGGAACGACCAGATGAGCCCGCCGGTGGAATTGGTGCGGATCAGGTACTTGCCCAGCGCGTTGCCGCCGAAGATCGTTTCCGCTCCCACGATGTACCCGCCGTCGTCGGTCTGCTGGATCGACGTGCCTCGAGCGCGGCCTTCGGGCGGTCGGTGCTGCGTGCTCCACAGCACCGCGCCATTGGCGTCAAGCCCGCTGATCAGGACACTCGTCGAAGCCGTGGTGCTGAGCGCCCGCGACCCCGTCATCGCGAAGCCGCAGTCGCGGTTGGCGGCCAGGCCGAACGCGATCTCTTCCTGCGACGTTCCGATCGCCCGGTGCACGAGCTGGGCCGAAGCCCCGACACCAACACACGAACCGGCCGCGACGGCGAGGAGACACACGCGAGTGAACACAACGGACCTCCAGGGAATACCAGTGCTGCGACCTCGGTCGGATGCTACACCCGGCGTCAATACAAGCACGAGCCCGGGCCGCGAGCGCAGTTCTCGCCGCCCCGCGCTCGCATTCGGTGCTTGTGTGGCATCGCGACGAAGCGAATACGATTCCGCCGCGTGCGCCCGTAGCTCAGCTGGATAGAGCAGCGGTCTTCTAAATCGCAGGTCGGCGGTTCGAATCTGCCCGGGCGCGTTTGCCGATCGATTCGTTGCGGGTCGCGGCTGTGATAGAGTCTTCTCGGCGAGTCTTCTCGCCGGAGGTGACTCGATGCAGGCGGACACGCGTTCGATCGTGCGCGGTGCGGTTTCGACCCTGGCCCTCATGGCCCTCGCAGCCCTCACGGGCTGCGATCGCAAGTCCGGCCAATCCGCCGGCCCGCCGCCGGCTCCCGAAGTCGCCGCCACCGTCGTCACTCCGGTGACCGCTCCCGGCGTCTACGAGTTCATCGCCCAGACGGCGGCCTCCCGCACCGTCGAGGTGCGCTCCCGCGTGCAGGGCTTCCTGCTCACCCGCCACTTCGAAGAAGGCGGCAAGGTGAAAGAGGGCGACCTGCTCTTCACCATCGACCCGCGCAGCTTCGAGGCCGACCTCCAGAAGGCCCGCGCCTCACTCGCCCAGGCCAAGGCCGCGCAGGCGCTCAGCGAGTCGAACCTCGTCCGCGTCAAGCAGGGCGTGGAAGGCGGCGGCCTGCCCAAGGCCGAGCTCGACAAGGCCGTCGCCCAGAACGACGAAGCCCTCGCCCAGATCAAGCTCGCCGAGGCCAACGTCACCAACGCCCAGCTCGAGCTCTCGTACACCAAGGTCGTCAGCCCGGTCTCCGGCACCGTCGGCCGCGCCCAGAAGCAAGAAGGCTCGCTCGTCGACTCCGGCGCCAACAGCCTGCTCGTCGAGTCCCAGCAGGTCGATCCGATCTACGTGAACTTCAACGTCAGCGAGCGCGACGTCCTGCAGTGGCGCTCCGATGTCGCCACCGGGCGCATCAAGCTCGTCAGCGAGAAGAACCTCCCCACCGAGATCACCCTCTCCGACGGCAGCGTCTACAAGGAACAGGGCAACATCAACTTCATCGACGTCAAGGTCGACCCCATGACCGGCACCGCGATGATCCGCGCCACCTTCCCCAATCCGGATCAGAAACTGATGCCCGGCCAGTTCGTCAAGCTCCGCCTCCTCGGCGTCACCCGCCCCAACGTCCTCACCGTGCCGCAGGAGTCCGTCATTAGCACACCCGGCGGCACGTTTGTCTACATCATCGACAAGGAGAGCAAGGTCGAACGCCGCCCCATCACCCTCGGCGACTGGCTCGGCAGCGACTGGATCGTCGAGCAAGGCGTCAAGCCCGGTGATCGCGTGATGGTCGACAACCTGCAGAAGGTCCAGCCCGGCATGGCCGTGAAGCTCGCCGCCGCCGCTCCCGCGGCCACCACGCCCGCGGCCACCACGCCCGCGGCCCCGCCGCCCGCGAAGAACGGACGCCGGCCCCGTCGCCACGGGGCCCCCCCCCCCCCCCCCCCCCCCCCCCCCCCCCCCCCCGCGCCCGCGCCGGCACCCCCCGCCGAGAAGAAGTAGCGCCCCCGCCTCGGCACCACCGCCCCACCGACCCACCGACCCACCGACCCACTCCCCCACTCCGCCTCGCACGAAGCGACCGCGCGGGCTGAAGCCCGCGGCTCTGGAAGGGACCCATGTTCGCCAAGTTCTTCATCGACCGTCCCGTCTTCGCGACCGTGCTGTCGCTGCTCATCACCCTGATGGGTGTGGTCGCGATCTTCAACCTGCCGATCGCGCAGTTCCCCGAGATCGTGCCGCCCAGCGTGAAGATCTCGGCGTCGTATCCGGGCGCGCGCGCCGAGACCGTCGCGCAATCCGTGGCCGCTCCCATCGAGCAGCAGCTGTCGGGCGCCAAGAACCTCATCTACTACAGCAGCCAGTCCGGCAACGACGGCACGCTCAAGATCACCGCCACCTTCGACATCGGCACCAACCAGGACCTCGCCGCCGTCGAGGTCCAGAACCGCCTCGCCATCGCCCAGCCCCGCCTGCCCCAGGAAGTCATCCGCCAGGGCATCACCGTCACCAAGACCTCGACCAACATGATCGCCGTCGTCGCCCTCACCGCGCCCAGCGGCGAGTACGACGACGTCTTCCTGTCCAACTACGCCACCATCAATCTGCTCGACTCGCTCAAGCGCGTCCCCGGCGTCGGCGACGTCACCATCTTCGGCGGCAAGGACTACGCGATGCGCGTCTGGGTCGATCCCGATCGCCTCGCCCAGAAGGCCTTCACCGTCACCGACCTCGCCACCGCCATCCGCGATCAGAACGCCGTCTTCCCCGCCGGGCGCATCGGCCAGCGCCCCGGCCCCGCCGATCAGCAGATCACCATGCCCGTCCTCACCCGCGGCCGCCTCGAGAACCCCGAGGACTACGAGAACATCATCCTCCGCGCCAACGCCGACGGCTCCATGCTGCGGCTCAAGGACCTCGCCCGAGTCGAGCTCGGCAGCCAGACCTACGACCTCTTCGGCCGCCTCGACGGCAAGCCCACCACCCTCTGCCTCGTCTACCTCCAGACCGGCGCCAACGCCCTCAACACCTACCGCAACGTCATCAAAACCATGGAAGAAGCCAAAAAGGCCTTCCCCAGCGGCGTCGAGTACAAGATCCCCTACGACACCGTCCAGTTCATCGAGGTCTCCATGCACGAGGTCGTCAAGACCCTGCTCGAGGCCGGCGTGCTCGTGCTCATCGTCGTCTTCGTCTTTCTCCAGAACTGGCGAGCCACCATCATCCCGCTCGTCGCGGTCCCCGTCTCGATCATCGGCACCTTCGCCGGCATGCTGGCGCTCGGCTTCACCATCAACTCACTCACCCTCTTCGGCATGGTGCTCGCCATCGGCATCGTCGTCGACGATGCCATCGTCGTCGTCGAGAACGTCGAACGCATCATGCACGAGGACAAGCTGCCGGTGCGCGAGGCCACCGTGAAGGCCATGGGCCAGATCACAGGCCCCGTCATCGCCATCGTGCTGGTGCTCTCGGCCGTCTTCCTGCCCGTCGCGTTCCTGGGCGGGCTGACCGGCGAGCTCTACCGCCAGTTCGCCGTCACCATCGCCGTCAGCGTCGCCATCTCCGGCGTCGTCGCCCTCACCCTCAGCCCCGCGATGTGCCGCCTGCTCCTCAAGCCCGCGCACGGCACCAAGTTCTTCGCCTTCCGCTGGTTCGATCACGTCTTCAACGCCATCACCCACGGCTACTCCGCCGCCGTCAAGCTCTCCATCAAGCTCGCCATCGTCACCGTGCTCATCTTCGGCGGCATCATCTTCCTCACCGTCCGCCTCTTCGACAAAGTCCCCGGCGGCTTCGTCCCCGACGAAGACCAGGGCTACGTCATCGTCGCCTCGCTCCTCCCCGACGGCGCCTCGATCGAACGCACCGACAAGGTCGTCGCCGACATCGAGAAGTTCCTCCTCGCCCAGGGAGAAGTGGAGCACACCGTCACCCTCGGCGGATTCGATTTCCTCGCCGGCGGCATCAACAGCACCAACACCGCCATCACCTTCGCCCGCCTCAAGCCCTGGGATCAACGCAAGGAGCCCGGCCAGGCCGCCCAGGCGCTGGTCGGCAAGGTCTGGCAGAAGTTCTCGACCGACGGCCGCGGCCTCGTCCTTCCCTTCAACCCGCCCGCGATCCAGGGCCTCGGCCAGCGCGCCGGCTTCGAGTTCCAGCTCCAGGCCCGCGGCGGCGGCGACGTTCGCACCCTCGCCGACGTTAACCGCAAGTTCATGGCCGCCGCGAGCAAGCGCCCGGAGCTCGTCGGCCTCAACGCCACGCTGCGGGTCAACACGCCGCAGATGTTCGTCGATCTCAACCGCGACAAGGCCAAGATGCTGGGGCTCAGCCTCAACGAGGTCTTCAGCAATCTGCAGGCGTACCTGGGCGCGCTGTACGTGAACGACTTCGACAAGTTCGGCCGCATCTGGCGCGTGCAGGTTCAGGCCGAGCCGCAGTTCCGCAAGTCGCCCGAAGCGATCACGCGGATCTACGCCCGCAACGCGCAGGGTCAGATGGTGCCGCTGTCGGGCGTGGTCTCGACCCGCTTGCAGTCCGGCCCCAACGCCGTGCCCCACTTCAACGGCTTCCCCGCGGTGCAGATTACCGGCGCCCCCGCGCCCGGGTACGCCACCGGCGACGCGATGAAAGCCATGATCGAAGTGGCCGAGTCCGAACTTCCCCCCGGCTTCGGCTACGAATGGTCGGGCGCGTCGTTCCAGGAGATCAAGGCCGGCAACCAGGCCCCGATCGTCGTCGGCTTCGGGCTCGTCGTCGTCTTCCTCGTCCTCGCGGCTCAGTACGAGCGCTGGTCCACGCCGGTGGTCGTGCTCCTCGCGGTGCCGGTCGGCATCTTCGGCGCGCTGGTGGCGGTCTGGTGGCGGAACTATCCCAACGACATCTACTTCCAGATCGGCCTGTTGACGCTTGTCGGTCTGGCGGCCAAGAACGCGATTCTCATCGTCGAGTTCTGCTCGACCGAGCGAGCCAGCGGCAAGGGCTTGGTGGAATCCGCCGTCAACGCCGCCACGCTGCGCTTCCGCCCGATCGTGATGACCAGCCTCGCCTTCATCCTCGGCGTCGTGCCGCTGGTGATCGCCGACGGCGCGGGTGCGGCGGGCCGTCGCTCGATCGGCACCGGCGTCATCGGCGGCATGCTGGCCGCGACCTTCCTAGCCATCTTCTTCGTCCCGGTGTTCTTTGTGCTCGTGCAGGGCCTCGTCGAGAAGATCTTCGGCGAACGCCACCAGCACGAGGGCGACACACCCACATCGCCGCCGTCCACCGCCGCGCCCGCCGCCCCGGCGCACTGATCACGCACGCTCGATCACACCACAACCAGCATTCGAAGGCGTTCGCGCCCCGTGCGCCCACTCGCCCGATCAACGCGGCCGCACGGCCCGCGAGTCGCGGCCTTGACCCCGATCGCTCCGCGCTCCTCGCCTCAATACCCTTCCCCCAATGCCCCTCGGATCGATCGATCTCCCGCTGCGTCGCTGCTCGGCCGACCCCGGCACGACATGGGGCGAGCAGCGCGACCCGAATCGGCCGCACGCTATCGATCCCGACCGCCCGACCGTCGACGCCGCGGCTCCTTCCGTCTTCGGCAGCATGGGCGGCGGCTGGCTCGCGCCCGGGGATCACGTCGGGCCGTTCCAGATCAACCGCATGCTGGGCGAGGGCGGCTTCGGCGTCGTCTACCTCGCCGAGCAGCTCCGCCCGATCCGCCGCCCCGTCGCGCTGAAAGTCCTCAAGCCCGGGATGGACTCGCGCGAGATCATCGCGCGGTTCGAGGGCGAGCGGCAGGCGCTCGCGCAGCTCGACCATCCGGGGATCGCGACCATTCTCGACGCGGGCGTCACCGATCAGGGCCGCCCGTACTTCGCGATGGAGTACGTGCCCGGCATCTCCATCACGACGTACGCCGACGAGAACCGGCTCTCGATCGCGCAGCGGGTCGAGCTGATGCTCGAAGTCTGCGACGCCGTGCAGCACGCCCATCTCCGCGGCATCATCCACCGCGATCTGAAGCCCGCGAACATCCTCGTCAGCCGCGACACCGGCGCGGCCACGGCGACGACGAATCCGGTCGTCGGCGCCCGCGTCCGCATCATCGACTTCGGCATCGCCAAGGCGCGGACGCCCGGCGCCGGCAGCGCCCGCACCATGGACGGCACGTTCCTCGGCACGCCCGAGTACATGAGCCCCGAGCAGGCCGGCAGTCTCGGCGTGGATGTGGATACGCGGAGCGATATCTATTCCCTCGGTGTTGTGCTGTACGAGCTGCTCACCGGCCGCCTGCCCATCGAGGCACCGACGCGCGAGACCAATCCGCTCGAACTGATCGCGATGGTGCGGGACAAGGAACCGGCGAAGCCTTCGGATCGCATCGCCGCGCAGACCAAGCAAACTTCGTTCGCCGATCTCGGGTACGACCCGCGCGGCATCGCGGTGCGGCGTGGGACGGATGTGGCCGCGCTGCGGGCGGAGCTCGCGCGCGACCTTGATTGGATCGTGCTGAAGTGTCTCGAAAAGGACCGCGAGCGGCGGTACACGACGGCGCGCGATCTGGCGTCGGACCTGCGCCGGTACCTCACGGGTGAGGCCGTGCTCGCGAGCCCGCCGACGCTCGGGTACCGCGCCACCAAATTCGTGAAGCGGCACAAGCTGCTGGTGGGTGCGGCGAGCGCGGTGGGTGTGGCGCTGGTCGCCGGCACCGCCGCGGCGACGTGGGGATACCTGCAGGCCCGCACCCAGCGCGACGCGGCGGTGGCGGCACGCGCAGACGCGGAGCGGGAGACGGCGACGGCACAGGCGGTCCGCGTGTTCTTGCAGGACGTGCTGGCGGCGGGCGACCCGGAGAAGGGCGCGACGCCGACAACCACGATCCGGGAAGCGCTCGATGCGGCGGCCAAGCGGGTGGAGAGCGGC
>CAZNSL010000149.1:0-9484 GCA_964574975.1 uncultured Alcaligenaceae bacterium
CCTTTCCCCGGTATTGTGGTCCGGCCTAACCGCAACGCCCGACGCGGTACATCACGGATTCGAGTCGCACCTTTCAGGTATCACCGCTTGCGGCAGTCAGGCGACAGTACGCTGCCGCGGTTGTAGCCGTCGCGCGAGAGTGGCCGCCCCATGACGCGATCAACCGTTGCTCCGGTTGCCGCGCGGCATCCGTGCCTGTGCCGTGCGGCGCGCGTGTCAAACCAGTGGGCACACGGCTTGAAATGGTCGGCCTGTCGGCTCGACGTGGCCAAGCTTAGGGGAGTGGGATGTGAGCCGGGGCGGCGTGTCTGCCGCCCCGGAGTTCGTGTCGTCTACTCGCCCAGCCACAGGTGGCCGGTGACGCGGCCGAGGGCGTAAACCGCGGCTGGGACGAACCCGCCCAGCAACCACGCCGCCCACACCATCGCCGGTGCCGCGTGCAGGCCGAAGGCGTACCCGTTCAGGAGCATCGACAAGGCGACCGTCGCCACGATGTACGCCTGAGACCACGGCCGCACCGTCCGCTCGCTGAGGGTGCCGTGGGAGACGAGCCATGCCGCTTCCGATGCCACCATCCCCGCGTCGATGCCGACCGCCAGCAAGCCGGCCAGCGCCCAATGCGAGCCGGTCAGGAGGCAGATCGCTTCGGTGCAGTGATACACCGACAGGGACAGGACGCCGACGCCGACCGCCCCGACGCCCACGGCCACGCGGCGGGCGACGCGGGACGAGCGGGGTGGCTGCTTGGCCGGGGGCCGCTTCCGACCGGCGGCGTCGGCCTTCTTGGGGGCGTGGCCGTTCAGGTTCAGGCGTACTACGCTCTCCATCGGTCGATCCTCCAACACAGGGTAGACCAGGGCCGGCGACGTTACAGCGTCGTCGGCCCACTTCGTTTCGCGGGCCGCCCATCGGCCTGCGAGCGTGGCGAAGGTGCCACACCAAAGCGGCGGCCGTCAACAGCCTCGCTCATCGGTCTAAGCCCCAATGTTGGTCGCGCAATGGCGACGGGGGTTCGGCGGGAATTGAACCAGACCCCCCAGGGCTTTGTGCCTGAACGTAACCCGGTTATTCCCCGCTCTCCGTCGCGGCGGTCGGCAGCGGCGAATGGCATCGTCTGCCGTCGCGTTTTGCCGGGGGGAACGTTCCTTCCTCTTCGCTGTCTGCGTATTTCATGGCGAGATTTGGCATTCCCGATCCGCAATCGTTGCCGACAATCCCCGCCCGTCCTCAGCCGTCGATTTCACCAGTGTCGGGAAGCGGTACGTCCCGGAAACGGAGGTTGCTGGCAGCAAGTTTCCCTGGCAAAGTAAGGGTGGAAAGCACGAATGGAGTCCGCCCCGGCATTCGGAGGGTGAAATGGCGTACCGGCCACCGAAGGGCGTTCGACCGCCCCAATTAGAGGGCAAGCGTACCGGCAGGCCGAAAGGGTCGAAGACGCATGTCCGCGAGTGGGCCGATGTCCTGTGGGGCTACGAACACCGCTACGACTACCGGGCCGCCTACCCGAACCAGTCGGCCCGGCTGTGGTGGACGTTCGCGTACCACTACCCCGAAGAAATCGAAGCGTTCTTGGAAGCGTTCGGCAAGCTCTGAACCGACGGGCAACCTGCCGGAGCGGCAGTTCGGTCGGGTACTCAGCGGTGCCGCTCTGACGTTTCCGCGATCCGGGCGAGCAGCGGGTTCAGCATGAGCAGCGTTTCCCGGTCGGCGGCGGCGAGGATCGCGTCGAACAGCTTGCGGGCTTGGTCACGGAGGACGGCCAGCGTGTCGGCCGGTGCCGCGGCCAGCATCAGGTCGTGGTTGGTGGTCCCGAGTGCCCGCGCTAGCCGGGCCACCAAATCAATCCCCGGAGCGGCACCGCCCGACTCCAACCGCCAGATGTAGCTCACCGTGACCTGCGCTGACCGGCTGAGTTCGGCCTGTGTCATCCCCCGCAACCGTCGCACTTCCCGCAACCGGGCAGCGAACAGCCGCACGACTTCATCCTGTTCGATCCGGACCTTACGCCGCTTGGCCATAGCATCACCCAGCCCCTCATCGCCACGGGACGGGTGTCGCCACGACTGACAGGACAAGGTGCTGCACCGGATTTTCGTGCTAGAGTCGTTTAGACGAGCGCGAGAATCTAGCACTTCGCGAGGGTAACTGGCAGCGATTGCCAGTTGAAGCAAGAGCGCCAAGGGAAAGAACGCGGGCGGGTTTCGCGAAGCCGTGGTTGGGGTAGTCATCGTGCATCAAGCCGTCGAAGTGAGCCTCGAAACGCGGTCGGCCTTCGCAGGGACACAGGTGCCGGGGGCCGGGCAAAACCCCACGATCCTAGTGGCGACCGCCCCCGACCGACGTGCCGGCCGGTGGACAGGAAAGGCAACCTCATTCATCGGGGGCTGGCTTATCCTGCCGGCTCTTGGCCTATTGGTTTCGCCATTGGTTAACGCTGGATGGTTGTTTGTGGACGTGACCTTGCTCAGCGGCAAGCTGCCGGAAGGTCTACGATCCGCGTTGTTGATCGAGACGATGCTGGACACGACGTTCCTCGTCTTCCAGGTCTATGTTGCCGTCGCCTTCTTCCGCCGCTGGTGCAACGCCCCAGCTTTGGTAGTCGCTCTCCTCATCGCCCGCAATGTCATCAACGTGTTCGTCTGGCTGATGGCCGCAGCGTTCGGGGTGGGGGCGTCGGCGAGCGGCGGCATGGTCGGCCCTTTGGTCGCCGCCGGTATTTGGATTCCCTACTTTCTGCGGTCGAAGCGTGTGCGGGCGACGTTCGTGGTCGGCAGGGTGGCCGGCCCGGACACGGCATCGCGGGATGCCGACAGCCCACTTCGCGAACCAGCCTGTCGCGTGGCGGCGGCGTCTTACGGAGTAGCCACCCAGCAAGGTGATGCCGAATGGCACGTCATCCACGACGGTAACGAGTCCGGCCCGCTGTCGTGCAGCGAACTGGCTGACAAAGCGGTCGCTGGGGGCGTGAGAGCGGACGACTTGGTAAAGGTGGCTGGCGGCCGGTGGGTCAAGGCTGGGAGCTTTGGCTTTCTCCAACGGGCGTTTCTCAAGCAACAAGATCGGGCGAAGGCGTGTCCTACGGTTGGCGATTCCGGCGGCTCCGACGCGGTAGTCGGATGGTGCATGGTGGGCATCTTCGCGGCAGGCGGCGTTTTTCTCCTTGCCGTGTGGGCGGCTAACCCGTCGCCTCCAGTCAAGGCACCTCTCGCGTCATCCTCGGTCGAAGTCGCCGATGCCGGCCGGGACGCCCGTTCAAGTCTCGCCCTCGGCCGTGAATGGTTGCGCAAGAAGGAGTACGACAAGGCGATCCAAGAGTACAGCAAAGTCATTGCCCTCGACCCGACGAGCAAGGAAGCCTACTGCAACCGTGGCATCGCCCGCGACTTCGTCGGCGACCACAACGGCGCGATCAATGACTTTGACGAGGCCATCCGGCTCGACCCGAAAGAAGCCGAGTTCTACGTCAAACGTGGCTCGTCATACTTGCTCAATAAGGAAGATTACACGGCGGCAATTCGGGACTTCGACGAAGCGATTCGGCTCAAGCCGACATGGGCCGAGGCCCACATGAGTCGTGGCTTTGCATGGTGGAGCCGCGGCGAGTACGCCAAGGCAGTTCGGGACTACGACGAGGCCATCCGGCTCGACCCGAACGATGCTGGCTTCTACTCCTTTCGTGGTGATGCTTGGCGAGACATGAAGAACTATGCCAAGGCGATTCGGGACTACGACGAGGCGATCCGGCTCGATTCCAAGAAAGCTTCCTTCTATTCAAGTCGTGGTTTCACTCGCAAGGCGGCTGGGGATCGTAGTGGTGCAGCGAAGGACTTCCGAACGGCTCGGACCCTGAACGGGATTCCCGAAGTTACGTTGTCCCAAACGAGCGATGGGGCAGGCTGCTTCCGTGGGACGGTCCACAACGACACCGGGAAGGCCATCGCGAGGCTAAAGCTGACGATCAAGACCGCGATGTGGGAAAGGAACTACGAGGCGAACGTTTCGGTCGAGAACAACGCCACGGCGACGTTCTCGGTCTTTGTAGGCGACAGTGGCCTTGAATTGGACACATTCAAGGTGGTGAGTACGACTACCCGCTGAGCCGAGTCATCTCATACGGCTACGGCATTCAGACTCCGAACGACCTCGGCTATAATGTCCCTACGGGACGGCAGCTTCACGAAGAAGTTGCCGAGCCTGCCCGGCCCTTCGACCCGCAACCTCGGCGAAGCGGCCGGGCAGGCGTGCCCGCTCCGAGGTTGCACCCATGTCTTGCGACGATGAGCTTGCTCACCTTTTCGATGATGTATCCCCTACACCCTTCGACCTGATGCCTTACGCCTTGCGTGTTGCCGCACTGCTCCGTGGGCCGGGGGCGCTTGCGCGCTGGCGGCGGCGGTGTGAGGAATCGTACCACGAGAACCGCCAACGGTACGAACGACACAAGGCGTGGCTGACAGAACGCAACAAGTACCTGACTGCGGCGTGGCGACGCCGCAGCACGCCTCGGAAGCCGCCGAATGAAGGATGGCGGCTGGTCATGGGTCGGGCGTTCTCCTCCGGCGGCAGGCAGACGAAATTGGTTCAGGCATGGATGCCGCCCGAGTTCGACGACGAGCATAAGCCTTACGCCGGCGGCCCCCTGCCGTTCACAGCCCGGCACTCCCTGAGCATTGCCGACTGCCATCTCGTCGTGGCCCTCATCCACGACGCCGCCCGCCCGGATGGTGGCCGTGTCGTATCGTCTCGCCCAGCGGATCGGGCCGAGCTGTCGGCGGCAGAGTTGCGCGAGCAAATTTTCTACCGAGTCATGGCCGGCCACGTCTCAAAGCTGAACGGAGACGACCGGGTGACGGTCGAGGATTGCCTGGCGCGAGTCGAGGCCGTAACCGGCCCCAAGGCCAAGCCCGGCGCTGGCGGGCCGTCCAAGCGCGACCTGAATGTCACCGAGAAGAAAATCCTCGCACACTGTCGAAAGCGTGCCCACAAGGGTGCGCGCATCGCCGACCACATCAACCGATCCGAAGACTATACCCGACGGCTGCTCGCTGGCCTTGTGAGAAACGGCTTCTTACGCAAGCCCGAGGAAGGCGGCTACCGCACCGTGTAGCGCGCCACATGGCGCTACGTAGCGCCACAGACGGCCGCCGTCTCAGCGATCATACTGGCTACCGTCCTTCGACGGAGGCCAGCCATGACAGACTTGACGCCACCCTCGACCCCGCTCGACGCCATCCCCGACCCGCCCGTCATCCGTGCCCGGCTCTCGGCCCTGGCCGCGGAATCGAATCTACTCCGTGCGCTACTGCGGCTGTTGGAGCAACGGGAGTGCGGAAGACGCCTGATGCGCCGCCGTGCCGCCAACAAGCGAGAGGAGGCGAGCCGTGCTTAACTCCCCTAGCCAGGCCGCCGCGCCGGTGAGCCTCGAACACGTCGTCGAACTTCTCCGCGATCGCTTGGTGCCGCCCGCCGCGCTGCTGACGCGGGAGTCGTTCGCCGCCCTGCTCGACATCGGCGTCTCGACGTTCGACCGCCTCCGCGAGTCGGGCAAGATTGGGCCGCGGCCGATCCGCCTCGCCGGCCTCAAGTGGCACCGCGACGAAGTATTGGCGTGGCTGCGGCACCGCGGCCACGACGACGACCTATTCGACGCGAAGTCGTGGCCGGCGGTGTGGGAGGCACTGCGCCGCCGCAACGCGACCTGAGCGCCAACGACCCCATTGAAATGCGAACGGGCCGGGGTGCCTTGCCACAGTCACCCGGCCCGCCGCGGAGGAACTAGCTATGGGCAGTGTAGCAGGCCGAGGGAAGGCACGGCAGGGGCCGTCCGGCCGAGCAGCGTCGAACGGCCACCCCGACAACGGCACGCCGGCTGAGGGCCGCTCGCCGCCCAAGAAGCGAGAGGCAGTGCGGCGCAAGCATAAGTCGGCGCGGATGAAGACGCCCGATAAACGGGTCACGAAAGCAGCCCGCCCGTTCGACCTGAGTGCCGACTGGATCGGTAACAGGTGCAAGGTCGTGGCCATGCTCGGCGGCGAGGCCGTTCACATCGACACCTTCGACGTGACGAAAGCCGACCGGCGGGCGAAATTCGCCAGGGCGGTCAATGGTAAGTGCCAGGCCGTCACGCCCGGTGCGGTCGAGGCCGCGTTGATGAAGGTCGCGTCCGCCGGCCGGCCGCCGGCCAACCCCGCGCCGCCCCCGGCCGAGGGCTATGAACTCGACGTGTCGCTCGTCCGCCGCCCCGAGTTGTTTCACGCCAATGACGTGTCCGGGGTGGCGGTGCCCCTCACCGTGCTTCGCGACGGCAAGCCGGAGACGCGGTGGCAATTGTACCTCCGTTGGGGCGACGGCCGACGCGAAGCGCGACCACTGGCCGGCTCCGTCGAACGACCCGATGGCGGCCGGCTCTGGCTCGTCCCGACGCCTGCCGCCCCGCCAGTCAACACGCCGTCGGGCTGGTCGGCCGAGTCGCGGCGCGGGTGGTTGAAGGGCGAGCCGGCCCCGAACCCGGCGGCGCTTTTCCGTGATCTGTGCGAAGCGTTCGCAGACTACTTGGAATTCCCGGAACCGACGGCGGCCGGCTCGGCGGCGACGCTCGCCCTCTGGACGCTGCTCTGCTACGGCTATCCGGCATGGCCGGCCGTTCCCTACCTGTACGTCGGCGGGCCGGTGGCCAGCGGCAAGTCCCGCGTCTTCGACATTCTCGGCCGGCTCGTCTTCCGCTCGTTGGCGTCGTCCAACCTGACCGGCCCCACGATGTTCCGCACCCTGCACGACCGCGGCGGCGTGTTGCTCTACGACGAGGCCGAGCGACTACGACAGGCGACGCCCGACGTGCAAGAACTGCTCTCGATGCTGCTGGCCGGCTACAAGCGTGGCGGGCAGGCGACGCGCCTGGAACCTATCGGGGACACCTACCGGCCGGTGTCGTTCGACGTGTACGGCCCCAAGGCCGTCGCGTGCATCCAAGGGCTTCCGCCGGCGCTGGCGAGCCGTTGCATTCCGCTGATGATGTTCCGCGCCCCGCCCGACTCGCCGAAGCCGCGACGGCGGCCCGACGCCGAGCCTGAGCGCTGGCGGCGTTTGCAAGATCGGTTGCACGTCTTGGCCCTCGAATCCGGCCCGGACTGGTCAGCGATGTCCGCCGACGCCGGCGTCGTGCCGGGCGACATCGGGGGCCGAGACTACGAGTTATGGCAGCCGCTGCTCGCCCTCGCGAAGTGGGTCGAGTCGCACGGGGCGCGTGGCCTA
Organism: uncultured Alcaligenaceae bacterium; assembly: GCA_964574975.1. Taxonomy (GTDB): domain Bacteria; phylum Planctomycetota; class Planctomycetia; order Gemmatales; family Gemmataceae; genus JAXMAS01. Next base: position 7,252 of record CAZNSL010000149.1, read on the forward strand.
CTCGGCCTCATGCAGTCCCACGCGGCCAGGGCCGTCGGGGCCGCCAAGGATGACGCCGTACCCGAGGCCGACGAGACGCTCTTGGAGTTGTTGGCCGAGGCTGTGATGCGCGGCGACCGCCCCTCGCCGGGCGACCTACTGAGCAAGGCGAAGGACCGCGACCCGGCCACGTTCGATAGGTGGGCAGCGGCGACCGTGACCCGGCGCTTGAAGCAGTACGACATCCCGACACCAAAGAAGTCGAACGGGGTGCGGCGGTTCGTGGGCGTGACGGCCGCGACCTTGGCCCGCGTCCAGAGGTGTTACGGCATTGACCTCGGGGTGCCGGACGGCACGGACACCCACCCCGAACCAGCGACCCTATCCGACCCTGAGTGACCCTTCATGTCACCCGCGATGCCGGGTGTTGGAAGTGGTCGGGCCATGTTGAGCAAGGGTCGGTCAGGGTCGGTCAGGGTCGGACTCTGCCGGTTGGCAGGAAGGATTGCGATGCCCTACGACGCACCGAAGTTCTTGGCGGACCTGTTCAGCCGTCCGAAGGTTTCCGACGGTGAACGCGGCCTCGATAGCCTGCCGCCCGCGTGGCGCGACCACTACGACGAGCGCGTCGCCATCATGCACAACGACGGCGGCCTGCCTTGGGAGCGGGCCGAGGAGTACGCCCTCGCCGACACCCTGGCCGTCATGCGGCGGGCCGCGACGTTGACGCCGCCCACTGAGTAGAACTCACCACCAGACGTATCACCGAGAGAAAATTTCGATGGCGAGCATCTTCCGGCCGACCTACACCGACAAGAAGACGGGCACGGTCAAGCGGCTCAAGCGTTGGTACGGCAAGTACCGTGATGCCGCTGGCGTCGTCCGCAAGACGCCGCTCAGCACCAACAAGGCGGCTGCACAACGTATGCTCGGCGACTTGCTCGCCAAAGTGGAGCGCGAGCGGGCCGGCCTCATCGACCCGTCGGCCGGACACGCGACGACGCCCGTCGCCGAACACTTCGCGGCGTGGGCCGCCTACCTTGCGGCCGGCGAAGCGACCGCGAAGCACGTCGGCCAAACCGTGCGGTGTGCCCGCAAGGTTCTCGACGGGGTGAACGCCTTGTTCGCTGCCGACCTGACCGCTGAGGCCGTGCGGGCGTTTCTGGCAGAACTCCGCGAGGACGGCACCGCCCCGAACCTCGACCCCGCGAAGGCGGTGTACACCCGCAACGAGTTGGCCGCGGTGTTGCGGGTGAAAGCGTTCTCCGTCCCCTCGCTGGTGAAGCGGCACGGGCTGGCCGCGGTCGGCAACGGCAAGGCCCGCCGCTACCCCGCCGCGACGGCCGCAGCTTTGGTCGCACTCCGCAGCCGCGGCATGTCGGCCAACGCCGCGAACCACTACCTCGGCGCGATGCAGCAGTTCACCCGCTGGCTGGCGAAGACGAAGCGGCTGCCGGTCGATCCGCTCGCCGACCTCAAGCCGTTCAACCCGGACGCCGACCGCCGCCGCGAGCGGCGGGTCCTGTCGGCCGACGAACTCCGTCGCGTCATCGCCGCCGCCCGCACCAGCGTGAAGACGTTCCGCGGCCTGACCGGGCTGGACCGGGCTGCCCTGTACGGCACGGCTATCGGCACCGGCTTCCGTGCGGAAGAACTGAGTTGCCTGACGCCTCGGCACTTCGACTTGAACGCCGACAACCCACACGTCTACCTGTCGGCCTCGGAGACGAAGAACGGCAAGGCCGTCGAACAGCCGCTCCCGCCGGACGTGGCGGCCGAGTTGCGGGGCTACCTCGCCGACCGACCCGACCGCAATCCGGTGTGGCCGGGGACGTGGTATACGCGGGCCGCCGACATGCTCCGCATCGACTTGGAAGCGGCCGGCGTGCCCTACGTCATCGACGGCCGCGACGGGCCGCTGTACGCGGACCTGCACGCCCTGCGGCACAGCTTTATCGCCCTGCTCGACAAAACGGGTGCGTCGCTCCGGGAGGCGATGCAACTGGCCCGCCACTCCGACCCCAAGCTGACGATGAAGACCTACGGACGGTTGCGGCTCGCCGACCTGGGCAACACCGTCACCCGACTGCCCGCAATCACCCCGACGGACGATTCTGACGCGGAACCAGCCGCCCTGCCGGCCACCGGGACCGACGGACGACATGTACCAAAACATGTACCACTTGGCGACAACGGACGGGTGCGGCTGAGGACGGGCGGCGAAACTGGCGACGCGGCCGATTCGCAGCCGCAT